>JAJZKH010000025.1 GCA_021850955.1 Microcaldota archaeon | reverse complement strand
TGAATAATTTTTCTGATTAGATAGCATTATTACTATATTTCTTCTGCCATATTTTTTATCTGCTTTTCTATCGGGTAATTCATTTGCTATCATGGCCACACCTACTTGCAGTCCAGACGGTATACATACTAATAAAAAGACCCAAAGCGCATTTGTAAGTGCATCACTAGCCACAAGGTACACTCCTATCCCAATAACTGCAAAGCAAATTGTTACAAAAGGCTCTGAAAAAAATGGTACATGCGTAAAGTATTTTGCATAAAATATTACTGATACCCCTCCAAAAAATATTAATGCTAAAACTAAGTAAAACACTCCAATGTTTAAGAACTCCAATAAATAAAGCCCTAATACTCCTGAGATTAACAATGCTACTGTTGCTATAATCAGAATACCTTTTGTACTAACTTTTTTATCTACAACAAGGGAGCTTCCTCCGCTGAACTTTGTTTTGATTGTCTCTTTATCTATGCCTACTTTATAATCTACATAATCATCTATTAAATTTACTGCTATCTGTGCAATAACAATACCTATTATTGCTATCATTCCAAATGCCACTCCTGCAGTAAAATTAAGATATATAGCTGCTGAAAGGCCAACAAATGAGCAAAGAAGTCCGAACAATAAAGACGGTTCGAATATCTCTATTAAATAATCTTTTATCATAATAATCAATTAAAGTTATAACAACGAATCTTTTAATACTTATTTATTGTATATTTATAGCTTATAATGTTGTTTTAATGCACAAATACGAGTTATTGGTTTTAAATATACTGAAAAAACACAACAGCATCACATTCAGTGAGCTTGAAAAAAAATCTAGCCTTGGTAAAGACGAATTACTATGGTCTATAGAAAATTTGTCCAATCTATCTCTTCTAGATTTGACATATAAAAAAAATAATTCTATTACTCTAAGTCAGGAAGGTATGTTATACTCAAAATCAATGCTTCCAGAAGATGAGATTATAAACTCTTTACAGTCTGGCAAAGAAATAAAAGCATCACAACTTTTGTTAGATAAAGAACGGATAGGAATGCAATGGTGTATAAAAAAAGGTTTAATACTAATAAAAAACGGCATGCTTTCTCTAACTAAAAAAGGCGAGGAGTATTCTGTTCCAAGTGCTGAATCTATCTTTCTTTCCACATTGCATAAAAAATCAAATTCTACCGAAAGCTTCTCATCAAAAGAACTTTCATATATAACTGAATTTTCTTCAAGAAAATTAATAGAAGTGAAAGAGAAAAATACCATAGATATTATAAAAATATCAAAAAAAGGAGCAGAAGCTATTATAGAAGAATCAGAAAATTCAGTAGACCAGATAGACAGAGAACTTATACTGTCAAAAAGTTGGGAATCTAAAAAGTTTAAAAAGTATGATGTTTCTATACCTGTGCAGCAGCAAATATTATCGATGAGGCATCCTCTCAGGTTGCTTTTAAACGATGTTAAAAACACCTTTTCAAGGCTTGGGTTTACCGAGATTTCAGGCCCTATAATAGAACCCTCATTTTGGGTTTTCGACTCTCTTTTTGTTCCACAAGATCATCCTGCAAGAGAGGCTCAAGATACATTCCATTTATCAAATCCTTCAAAACTTCAGATAAATGATAAAGAACATTTAAAATCAATAATGAAAAGCCACATAGATTCATGGAAAATAAAATGGAGCCAAGAAGAAGCGGAATCCGCAGTATTAAGGACACAAATGACTAGTGTATCAGTTCATTATATAAGGGAATTCATGAAAAAATATCTATCTGGAGAAGAGGTTGTGCTACCACAAAAATTATTTACTGTAGGAAGAGTTTTTAGAAACGAAAATATTGATTATAAGCATCTTACTGATTTTTACCAATGTGACGGTATAATGATAGGAAAAAATCTCACAATGGCTAACTTATTTGATACACTAACAAATTTTTACAAGAGTTTTGGAGTTAAAATAAGATTTAAGCCTGCGTACTTCCCTTTTGTAGAACCTGGAGCCGAGATATTTGCCCAAATAGGTGAAAATGGAAATTGGTTAGAAATTGGAGGTTCTGGAATAATAAGAAGAGAGGTAACTGGGATTAGTAGAAGGAAAATAAATGTTCTTGCATGGGGATTAAGTATAGAAAGAATGCTCCTAATCAACAACTATGGCATAAAAAGTATAGTTGAACCTTACAGCAGCGGCCTTAGTTGGTTAAGGACAAGAAAACTTAGATGATTATATGCCAAATATAACAATAAATAGGGAGTATCTTCTAAAATTAATAGGTAAAAAAATAGAAGAGAAAAACCTTGAAGAAATAATATATAAACTTGGTTTTGAGGTAGAACGTTCTGATCTTAATGAATTGACTGTAGAAATTACATCTAACAGACCAGATTTATTTTCTGCAGTGGGACTTGCCCGCGCCATAAGGAACTTTCAGCATATAAATAAAACCTTTAACTATTCATTGCATAAAAAAAATCTATCTTCTGAACTAACAATATCAGTAGATAAAACAGCAGAAAAGAGTGGTCTTTTTATATCCGGTTTTGTTATAAAAAATATTTCGTTGACAGATGTTTCTCTTGCGGATATCTTTAATTTTTCTGAAAAACTTTCAGATACTTTGGGAAGGATGAGAAAGAAGATGTCCATAGGTATTCATAATCTAGATGTTATAGACAAAGACATACTGTTTATATTATCAGAAGATGAAAAGTTTATTCCGTTGAGGGACAATTCTCAAAGACTATATAGTGATGTTGTAGATAATACTGAAAAGGGAAAACTCTACAGAACCGCACTGCCTAAATCTGGTTTATATCCTATTCTAAAGGACTCAAAAGGCACTCTTGCTTTAGTTCCAATAATAAACTCAGAAAGGACAAAGGTAACTCCATCAACTAAAAATCTATTCATAGAGGTTACCGGCACCTCATCTGATCTTGTAGAAAAGATAACCAACATTTTAGCTACTACATGTATTGATATAGGCGGGGATATCTTCGGAATAGATGTTAAGTACACCAAAAAAACCAAGAGATGTCCAGATTTTGATACAAATAATATCCTAATTCCACTTTTACAGATAGAGTTAGAGTTGGGAATAGAAATAGGATTTAATAATATAATCTCACTTGCAAATAAGGCAGGATATGAAGCTGCACTTTTAGGTAAAAAAATACGCTTTACAGTACCATCATATCGGGCAGATATAATAAATGAACAGGATATTATAGAGGATATCTGCATAGCATATGGCTATGATTATATCTCTCCTATCTCTGTGCCATCAATACTTCCAGGAGCTTTAAGCAAAAACCATGAACTATTCGAAAGCCTTTCATATGCTATGGTTGGTGCTGGATTCACAGAGAGTATGTCTACTTATCTTACAAATGAACAGAGGAACTTCTCAATGATGAATTTAGATATTCCACAAAAAATAGATTTTATAAAATTAAAAGATGCAAAATCATCAAACTTAAGTATGGCAAGAACATGGCTTATGCCATCCCTATTGAATGTAATTTCCATATCAAAACACGATAAAATGCCTCAGAAAGTCTTTGAACTTGATATGGTTTTTAAAATTTATGATAATAAACCTATTGAGTCATATCATCTAGCTGGAATATGCACTAACTCTGTATCAAATTTTAATGATATAAAAAGCATAGTTGAATCTGTACTTTCAGCTTCGGGATTCTCATTTAGTATAAAAGAGACTTCGCATAAAAGTTTTATAGATGGCAGATGTGCAGCTATAATAATCGATGGCATAGAATTAGGAATAATGGGCGAGCTACATCCTATTGTTCTTAGCAACTTTGGAATAGAGGAACCATCTATTGGATTTGAAATAGAGCTTTTATAACATTTACAGTTTTTTACCTAATAATATCTCTACATCATCTTCAAAAATTCCCATTGAAAAGGCAACTGTATTAAGAGTTTCCTCTTTTCCGTATTTTTTTATCGAGTTTTCTATAGCTATTTTTAGTATTGGTAGGTAGCTACCTATTATTTTTTTCTTATTTGTATGCAAGATTGGAGATAATCTTTCAGCTATGCTGTTTAAGTTTATCCTATCTCCTTTTGTACTGCTCATATACCTTATATTTGATGGAAAAGAGTACTGTTTTAGCATTGTGGTTCTTCCTTTATTTGATAAGGCAATACCAGAAGAGGCAAATACACTTGCATATCTAAAATACTCGTAATGATTAGTCCTTGAAGCTTTTTCATAAAATCTACTTGCTAAAGAAAGATTGGAGTACGCCTCTTCTACATCTTTTTTCATAGGGTATCTTTTTGTTATATTTTCATCTATCCAGTTTATCAGCATTCCTATATCTACATCGCTTTTTGTCATTGAATTTCTTGCCATATCAAAATTACCAGATAAAAATATCTTATCCAAAACTCCGAATATCTCTGTTTTTCTATCACGCATGCCTAAATTTTCAAGAAGCTCGTCTTTAGCGCCTATCATGGCCTCAAGATCGTTTATTGCACCTCTTACATCTCCATCGCTTCTTCTTGCTATCTCTTCTATAACCTCTTTTTTAACAGATACTTTTTCCTCAGTAATTATTTTATCCAATAGTTTTTCTATCTCTTTAGGTGGCACCTTCTTAAACTCTACCTTATCAACAGACATTCTAAGGTAATTTATATCCTTATCCCAAAAATCAGTAGCAGTAAATATTACTGGCTGTTTTGATGATTTTATCAGTTCTCTGATTATTTTTTCAGCACCAGCGTCTAATTTTTTAGATAGTTCATCTATCTCATCAAGGAGTATCAATATATTTTTATTAAATAATCCTTTGCTTCTGCTAGCAGGTAGTAAGACCTTTTCAAGAGTAGTAACATCCCTATAATCGCTAGCGTTAAGTTCTAAAAGTTCAAATCCATTTCCATAAGCTAATGCGTGTGCAGCTGAGGTTTTTCCAGTGCCGGTAGGTCCAAATATCATTATTGGTCTAGGTTTTGCGTTTGCATGGACTGCCTGAGCGAACTCAAAAAGTTTTGATATAGCTTCGCTATTTCCAATAATATTATTTATAGTGTTAGGGACATACTTATCTGTTAGCATACAATCACAAGCAAAGCTTATATATAATTATTAACAAATATCTAAATACTTTTTAGGCTCCGATCGTCTAGCCCGGTCAAGGACGAAGCCCTCTCACGGCTTAAACCTGGGTCCAAATCCCAGTCGGAGCATATTCACATGTTCAATTTCCACGTGAAGTCAATTTTATTACTTTATAAAATATTGATGGCATTGCTTTTAAAACACCTAACCCATATGGCGTATTAGGTATCATTGATATATAGTCATTTCCAATTAACATCAGATCAGAATAAGATTTTGGAGCTAATTTTCTGAATGTTTTAATATCCATATCTTCAATATTTAAAACACCAATTTCATCATTGTAACGCTGTCTAATTAACGCTGTTGCTATATTTGGGACTCCGTTATCGTTATCATTTTTTAAATCCTTAATATCATCTGCTATCTGTGTTGCCATAAACGCGTTAGAGAACGCTTCTCTAATAGTTTTTCTTTGATTTTCAGCAACACCTTCACACATACAAAATATATCCGCTAATATGGCGCCCATGCCTCCTGTTGTTATATTCTTTATCGATAATATCTCTTGAAAATTAGGATTAGTATTTTCTTCAAAATTTTTTATAGCCTGACGAGCTTGTTTTCTGTATTGAATTGTAGCTTTAAATATCTCACTTGCCTGCTCTTGAGTTATGATATTTTGATTTGCCATTGATTTTATATGTCTTACAAATAAAGATACTATCTTCATTGCCTTTTGATCTGTTCTATACTGTGTATTCCATTCAGATATTTTAGGATGTTTTGGTCCATCCATAATATCATCTATTCTTGTTATATATTTACTAAATGTTTCCATTGCGGTATAACTTTCTTGTTCATATTCTTTTTTATTTAAGATAGTCCGCAAACTTTCAAAAACTAATACATTAAGATCAAAAGCTCTTCTTTCACCTCCTAATTCTATAGGTCTTTCTGGAACTTGCTTTAAAATTTTGTTAGCAGAAGTACGTAAACATATTGACAATGCACCTGCATAATGTGAAAAATTAACAGAATTTTTTTTTAAAATTTCAGTAGTCATAATATCAGATAAGCTGTATATTTTTTGATATAAATATCTATCCACATATCTCTGAGCTTGTCTTATCCAGAAATAAGATTCCTTTCAACAAAGAAATATGATTATGTAAAAAGTATACAAATCATGAAGAAGTTGACAAATAGAAGAATAAAAAATGTAAAAATTTATGTATTTTCTTGCATTCTTGGTTATCTCCTTAGTTATTTAGGATACCTTTTGAAATTGACAAGGCGATGAACTTCAAATGTCAAGATTATACATACATCTATTAAACTTCTTATATTAATTAATATGAATAACATGGCAAACGAGAAAAAAGACAAATATAGTTATGATGATGGTTGCAAATGTGGAGTTAATTGCAATTGTGGGTGCTCAAAAAGAAGAAATTTCTACATTCCTCCAATACTTCCAATAGTTTTTGGCATAATTATATTTATTTTGATATTTTACAGTTCTTCAAACCTTTCAAATATTTTTTTAATTGGTTGGAGCTTTTTCTGGAATTTACTGGGCTTTATAATATTTATATTTGTGATTTATTGGTGTATCAGCTGGTTCTTTAGCTACTCATATCATCCTGTAGGCGGACGTCGTAGGCATAATTTCAGATCAGATGAGATATCTATACTCAAAAGAAGATATGCTGATGGGGATATATCTAAAAAGGAATTTGAAGAGCACATTGAAGTACTAAAAAAGTATCAATAATTTTAAGTATAAAGAATTATAATCACTAATGCTCTTTACTTCTAGTACAAATACGCTAAAAATACCGTATTTATTTTGTATTTTTTTCTACAAACTCTTTAATTGCATCTATATTCTCAATAATCAATCTTGCTTTTGTAAGGCCAAATGTAAATGGTCTTGCATCATTTTCATCCTTAAGCAAACTTACTATTGGGTGTCCTTTAAACTCGCTTATTTTTATTGGCATAAAATCGATATAATATATCCTGTTAATTATTTACTTCTTTCGTTTGATATGGCTTTATTATTTCAAATCTATAAAATTCGTACAAAAGCTTTATAACTATTTATTTTAAATTACTTTCATGCAAAACATTATTTTAATTAAAATTAAGTTATCATACCCTATAACTTCAGAATGCAGTATAAAAGAGGGTCATTTACCCTTGTAATTTTATTAAAAAAATATTCCTTTTTATCATTATTTTTAACAAAAAAAGTGCTTCAGCTTCAGCTTTTAACCTATTTTTTAACAAAGATTTATATTTTACTACTAATATGGCGAGAATATGGTACAAAAACGAAAAATAAGAATCTTTGACACTACCCTAAGAGATGGAGAGCAAAGCCCTGGAGTTTCATTAACTCCAAATGCAAAAATAGAACTAGCAAAAAGATTAGATGCAATGGGCGTGGATACAATTGAGGTGGGTTTTCCTAAGGTTTCTGAAGGGGAGACAGAAGCTATTAAAAAAATAGCAAATTTAGGAATAAAAGCTGAGTTATGCGCTCTTGCGCGTGCAAATAAAGAAGACATAGATGCCGTAAAAGAATGTGGAATAGAAATGGCACACATATTCATAGCGACGTCGGAGCTGCATCTAAAAAATAAACTTAAAGTTAGTAAGGAAGAGGCGCTAAGTCGTATAAGTACTTCGGTTTCGTATGCAAAAAAATTAGGATTAGTCGTTGAATTCTCAGCAGAAGATGCTACTAGAACTCAAATACCATATCTCATTGAAGCATATCTTACTGCAAAAACTGCTGGAGCTGACAGGATAAATATACCTGATACTGTTGGCATATCAACACCAGACTCAATTTCTAAGCTTGTAAAAATAATCTATAATAGAGTAGCTCTACCAATAAGCATACATTGCCATAATGATTTCGGTTTAGCAGTTTCTAACACTCTTGCTGCTATAGAATCTGGAGCTTCATGTGCACACGTAACAATAAATGGAGTAGGAGAACGCTCAGGAAATGCAGCTCTCGAAGAGATTGTTGGTATACTGGGTTTTTTAGAACCCTCAAATCGTTACTACACTTTAGTTAAAACAGAAAAAATATATAAACTTTCTAATTTTGTCTCACAAACATATGGTATGGATATACAGCCCAACAAAGCAATAGTGGGCAAGAACTCATTTTCTCATGAATCTGGTATACATACTCATGGAATTATATGCAATCCATTAACATATGAACCGGTAAATCCAAAAAATTTTGGTAGAGAAAGATCTTTTATAATAGGTAAACATTCCGGTAAACATGCTATAAAAATGGCATTATTAGAAAATAACATAGCTATAGATGAGTTTGATAGAGTAACTAT
>JAJZKH010000024.1 GCA_021850955.1 Microcaldota archaeon | reverse complement strand
GGCTGTGTAGTTTCTTTCATTGCCACGGGAAGGCCCATATTTTTTAACCATATTACCCCTTCTTAATATTAAATGAGTAACAATTCTTAAATAGTCTTTCATTACTTTAGTTTATTTTACTGCTTCCTATCCTCTAAATACGTATTTTTCAAATTTCTTATGGTGTAGTAATCAATAAATAAGTTGTTAAACAAAAAATCTACTGATTGATTAAATGGCCAATATCTTCAAAGAAGAGTTTGAAAATCTAATATTACATTCAATAAAAAAACAATACGGCAACATCGAGGTGCCAGAGTTAAAGTATAGTATAGATATTGTATTCGGAAAAGACTGGGATATTTCATCTTCTATTGCATTAAAGTTATCTAAAGTACTTAAAAAATCACCAAAGATGATAGCTGAAGAAGTTGTAAAAAATATTAAATCCTCAAAGTTTTTTTCAGAGATTACCACTGTTAATGGATACATAAATGCAAAGTTAAGTGTAACTGAGTTGTCAAACTTTGTTTTAAAAGAAGTTTCAAGTCAAAAAGAAAAGTATGGATCTTCAGATTTAGGAAAAGGAAAGTTAGTTTTATTAGAGTATCCTAGTGTAAATCCAAATAAACCTTGGCACATAGGTCACCTTAGAAATCCTCTTTTAGGAGACTCATTATCAAATATACTTAACTTTTGTTCTTATACTACAAATCGTTTAGATTATATAGAAGATTTAGGCTTACAAATGGCAGAGATTTTATGGGGTAAGAAAAACCTAGATTGGAAATTAACAGATAAAAAATATGATCAATTTTTAGGAGAAAAATACGTAGAAATAAATAACCGTATAAAAGAAGACGAAGAAGCTAAAAAAGAAATAACCCATATATTAAAAAAGATGGAAGATACATCTAGTAAAGAAGCAAGGGAAATAAGAGAAATCGCTGAAAATAGTGTAAAAGCACAGTATGAAACAGCATTCAAATATCTACTATATCACGATTTATTAATCTGGGAAAGTGATATATTATCTGAAAAACTTCTTGAAAAATCATTAGAACTTCTAAAGAAAAACTCATTAGTATATATTGAAGAAGAAGGCAAGCTAAAAGGCTGTACTGTATTAAAAACTTCATTATCAAGTAAAACAGAAGAAGAAAATAAAAAAGTATTATTGAGAAGTAATGGAGTACCTACTTATTTAGGGAAGGACATAGCTCTTCACATGTGGAAACTAGGCATAATAAAAATACATTTCAAGAGCAAAGAGTTTATCTCACAACCTGATGGAAGTAAGGTAATTACAACATTCAATACTGGAAAGGTGCTTAATTTTACCGGGGCTGATATTGCAATAAATATTATAGGCTCTGCACAAAATGAACCTCAAACTGTATTAAAAAATACTCTTGAAGTAATAGACCCAAAAAAAGCTAAGAATCTCATACATGTATCATATGGGGAGTTAAGTTTAAAAGAAGGAAAAATAAGTGGAAGAAGTGGTACTTGGCTAGGCAATGAAAGAAACTACACAGCTGATGATTTATTTAAATTTACAGTTGAAAGAGCAAAAGAAATTATTCTTTCGAGCGATAAATTATCTCCAAATATAAATCCTGATGAAGTATCAAAGAAAATAGCAATATCTGCAATAAAGTTTGATTTGCTTAAAATAGATCCGATAACAAAAATAACATTTGACTGGGATAAAGCTCTAGATTTTAACTCGAATAGTGGACCCTATTGTATGTACATGTACGCAAGAACCTGCAGAATAATTGAAAAATCAAAAGAAATAATTAAGTCTGCAAAGTTAAGTGATAAAGATATATCTTATGCAGAAAGAGATTATGGATTTGAACTTCTAAAGCTACTTTCATTATGTAGTGATCGTGTAGAAAAGGCAGCTACAGAGTATAAACCTAATGTAATCGCAGAGTATTTATTAGAAATCTCTGCATTATTTGGTAAGTTCTATGAACATAACTCAGTATTAAAAGGAGGAGATGCAACTAACTTACGTTTAGCTATTGTGAGCTCAGTAAAACAAACATTATATAATATGTTGATGTTATTAGGTATAGAACCGTTATCATCAATGTAATAATTAATTAAAAACTAGGAGGGTCTGTAGCTCAGTTTGGATAGAGCGGCGCCGTCCTAAGGCGAAGGTCACGGGTTCAAATCCCGTCAGACCCGTTATATTAATCAGGTGTTAAGTTGGCAAAAAATCAAAATAAAAAAATAAAAGAACCAAGTGTCGTTATAAAACCAATAGGTAAATTAGGTGGCCTTGATGGAATACACATTACTTTAATATTACTTTTAATAGTTGCTTTAGCAATTTTACTATACGTTACTTATGCTAAACAATCGATAGTTACTTTGGTAAATCAAACGGGATCAAATCAAACATTAAATTTAACTAACTGTCAATATGGTTACTCTAATAACTCTTGTATGACTCCTTTACACAATGCAACTCAAATTAAAAAAATATTTGAAAACTTTTTAGCTAGTTATACTTATATTAACACATCATTTTCAGTAATACCTTACATCTCTCAGGTTAACCAAATAAAAGAGTATTACTCTCCAAATACAAAAACATGGATCTTAACCGTACCTGAAAAATACTTCAATACAAACTCTACATTTATATTTTCTGCAATAATAAATGACCTAAATACTACTCAAATAATACCATCAGTTCAAACATCAAAACCTACCTTATCTTCTAAAAACTTAGTTTCTGGATATGGCTACATTTCGTTATCAAATAAAACATCTTGCGTAACAAACTCCACACCAATATATTGGTTTATAGATCCTTACTCTCCTGGAAGTATTTCCGGATTATCTTATTTAGAAAATATACAAAGTAAGTTCAATACAACAATAGCTCCAGAGTTAGATATTTTATATACACAATCATCACAGGAAGTTGCTACACAGTATGGTCTTCAAAATACTACATTAATTGGGAAGTATCTTTACTGCTCATCAAAACAACCAAACTTTAATGAATTCGTATCTACACTAAATGCAAGTTACAAAAATCAGTATATCTCTCCAAACGAATTAAACTCGATTGCTAAAAACTCAGAGTTGAACTTAACACAACTTAATCAATGTGTCTCATCTTCAGGAACAATTATAAACAGACAATCAGTTCTTGCAAATTACTATAATGTTACATCAAGTTCTTCTGTAATAATAGGTTGTAAGTATCAAGCAATACCACAAACTGCATATCAAACTTTATGTTCTATAAAAAACATGGGTTGTTGAGCTAATGCGTCATATAATAGTTGGTGTAGATACTGGCAAAGCTTCATCAATAGCTGGTATTGATTTGAACGGTCGCGTAATAGGAACAACAACTATGAAGTGCGTAGGGGTAAGTTGGTTCGTAAATAAAATAAAAGAGTTGGGGTCTCCAGTTGTAATAGCTACTGATAAAAAAAGAGCTAATCAAACAGTTGCAAAGTTAGCTGCGATTTTTGACTCTGTTCTATTTACTCCTAAAGATGACATAAGTGTGGAAAGAAAAGAAGTATTCCTATCAATGAAGAAGGTATCTAATTTACACGAAAGAGATGCGCTAACAGCTGCTTTTACTGCTTATAATTCCTACTCAAATAAATTAAATCAAGTAGAACGAATGGCAAGAGAAGAAGGTATAGATTCAATAGATGAAATAAAAGCATTAGTAATTAAAAAATCATCTTTTAAAGAAGCACGTTTAGGACTTCATAATGGAAGATTTATAAGATAATAAGTGAAAGGTATATTTATGTTAAAACTGCAAAGTGCACTTGAGTACTTAACAACATACGGCTGGGCAATACTAATAATAGCAATAGTTTTAGTTACATTATTCGAGTTAGGTTTATTTACACCAAAACCAAATACTCAGTGTATTATAGAAGCAGGTTTTAGCTGTTCTGGTTATACATTAAATAGTCAAGGAGTTTTAGAGTTCACATTAAATCAACAAACTAGTAATCCAGTTAATATAACCGGTATAGCTTGTTACGAAAATGGAACACTTTTAACTGGTCAAGCACCTTACAATCCTCCATCTAATGAGGTTTTCATGCCGGTAGGCACCTCAACTGCATTTTATGTTCAGTGTTACTCAGGAGCTAACAATAAATTTTCAGGAGATTTAGGTTCATACTTTCATGGTTCAATAGCAATATACTACACTGATGCAATAACTCATTTAACTGAGCTAGCTGAGGGTTCATTAATAATACCTGTAACATCTACTCAACAAATTTTAACTAGTGGAAATCCAAGTAATCAAAATACATTTGAGATTAAGCTAACTGATATTACTTCACAAGCCGTTTCTTCTGGCTTCCAACAAAAGATAGTTATAGATCCATCAAGCTATGCGAAGTATGGATTAAATGCGAACTTGAGTAATCTAGAGTTCACTACTGGCGAGTATGGAAGTGGTTCGCCTATTTATTCATGGATAGAAAGCGGGGCTAGCAACACAGCGACATCATCAGTAATATGGCTTAGTTTACCCACCGGAATAACAGCTAACGGCGGAACACAAACAATTTACATGAACTTCTTTTCAAATAATAATCCAGTGCTTTCTGGTTACACAGGATATGCACCACAGCTTTATTGTTCTAGTAAATGTTATCAAAGCTCCTATGCCCAATTCGATACTGGTACTAAGGTCTTTACAGATTACTGGAACTTTGCTGGTACCTCCACACCAAATGGTTGGACAACATCTACATCTGGACTTATAAACGATGGATTATCATTAAGTAATGGAAACTGGGCTCAAACATCATCTACATCTTATGGAATCAACTCAAATCAAATTATTGATTTTTATGCAAATACTCCATATGTTACAGCTTGTAACTGGTATGGTTTTGGTTATTATACTGTAGCTACAGCTAATGGTTTAATATGGGGTGATGACGCATGTACAGGTTCCCATAGTATACTTCCTTTGGTAACTGGCCCTAATGCACTGCCGTACTCTGGTGAAGCGTTAAATGGTGGTTTGCCGTCTCTTGGAAATTATCTTTTAAGTGTATATTGGGGAGCTAACGGTAAGAACGAGTATTACTACAACTACCAAGCATATGCTTCAGAATCAAACACATTATCGATGCCAGGAGTAACAACTGGTTTAGGTGGTATATGGAGTGATGCAAATGCTATAACTATTAATTATTTAAGAGTAAGGCAGTATCCTCCTGATGGACAAATGCCCTCTGTAGATATTGTGGGTTTGCTTGGTTAATATTTAATTAATTGATTTTTATGAAAAAAATGTTTATTTATCCGACACTTTATAAAAAGTTAAAAAGAGGTCCACAAGTTATACTTCCAAAAGATATTGGAATAATTATTTCTTACTCTGGAGTGAATAAAGATTCAGTGTGTGTTGATGCTGGAACTGGAAGTGGTTGGTTAACCGTATCTTTAGGTTTAGTTGCAAAACACGTTTATTCTTATGATATGCGTGAAGAGTTTTCAAAAATTGCAGAAAAGAATGTTTCTTTATTAGGACTTAGCAATGTAACTTTAAAGATAGGCGACATAACAAAAAGTATTCCTGAAAAAGATATAGATCTTTTTACACTTGATCTTCCTAGTTCTGAAAAGGCATTAAAAACAGTTAAAAAATCATTAAAATCAGGAGGTATGGTTGTTGCTTATATACCTCATTCAGAACAGGTAATAAAATACTGTAAAAAATTACTAGCATTAGGTTTTGAAGAACCACATGTAATAGAGTGTATAGTTAGAGATATATTAGTTAGGAAAGAAGGCATGCGTCCCTCAACAAAAGGCGTATGGCATACTGCATACTTAGTTTTTTCAAGAAAACCATTTAAAAAAGAAGTTCAGATAACTAACAAATAAAAAAGCTTTAAATAAATTACGTGTATAACTATATTATTAAGTCAAACAATCAAAAGTAATTACGCTAAACAATGGTGAAAACATGGCAGAAGAAAAAATTGAAACAACGACAGGCGAAAATATTGTTCTGATAGGTAAAAAACCTGCAATGAACTACGTTCTTGCTGTGGTAACACAGTTCAACAACGGTGCCAAAAGTGTAAAGGTAAGAGCTAGAGGAAACGCAATATCTAGAGCTGTGGATGTAGCTGAAATAGCAAGAAATCGATTTGTAACAGATGTAAAGGTATCAAGCATAGCAATAGGATCCGAAGAGCTTTCAAATGAAGATGGTACAAAATCAAAAGTTAGCTCAATAGAGATAATGCTTGCAAAGTAATTTTAATATTTTTCTTTTTCTTTTTTTAAATAATCGTTATAAATCTTCTTATTTAAATAATATAGGTGCTTATTTGATTAATGCCTATAGAACTAATTACGTTTCAGAGTTATCTCAATCATTTTCTGGAAAAACAGTAAAAATAGCAGGTTGGGTCCACGAAGTAAGAGATATTGGAAATATAATTTTTTTACTTTTAAGGGATAATACTGGAATTATACAGTTAACAGCAAAAAAAGGTTTAGTCCCAGAAAATGTTATATCGTCTATGTCAATTCCTAAAGAAAGTGTAATATCAGTTACTGGTACTGTTGTTGAAAATAAGCAATCTAAAAAAGGAATAGAGATAATTCCTACAGAGATAATTAATCTAAATCCTTTACAAAGTGTTATACCATTTGAAGTAACTGGAAAGGTTCCCGTAGAGTTAGATGTACGATTAAATTATAGGTATATTGACTTAAGAAGATTACAAAGCACTGCTATCTTTAAAATTGAGTCTAATGTATTAAAAACATTTAGAAAAACTGTAGAAAAAGAAGGTTTTCTTGAAATAAGAACTCCGTCATTAGTAAAGGAAGCTACAGAAGGTGGTACTGATCTTTTCAAGGTAAATTACTTTGAAGAAGAGGCTTACTTAGCACAATCTCCACAGCTTTATAAACAACTTTCAGTAATTGGTGGATTTGACAGAGTATTTATGATAAGTCCGGTATTCAGGGCAGAAAAACACAATACAATATTTCACTTAAACGAGATAACACAAATGGATATAGAGATGGGCTTTGCAGATCACAATGATGTAATTAAACTGTTAAAGAAAACAGTAACTAAAATAATCGAATCCGTAAAGAAAGAAAATGAAACTGATCTTTCTACATTAGGTGTAGAAATTCCAAAGAGTAAGATAAAAGAAATTACTTATAAAAAAGCAATCTCAGAGTTAAATAAAAATGATGTAAAAATAGAGTATGGACAAGATTTTTCAAAAGAAGATGAGTTAACACTTGGAAAAATCTTTGGCGATTTACTTATAATTAAAGAGTATCCTACTGACATAAGAGCTTTTTACAGCATGCCTAATGAAAGAGATCCTAGATTATCAAACTCATTTGATTTTATTTATAAAGGTTTAGAACTTTCAAGTGGTGCACAGAGAATTCATATTCCAGAACTTCTTGAACAAGCATTGTTAAAACGAGGAAATGATCCTAAAAACTTTGAGTTCTATATTAATGCTTTTAGAAATGGCGCTCCGCCACATGCAGGTTGGTCAATAGGTTTAGAACGATTTGTAATGCGTCTTACTAACTCAAGTAACATACGTGAATGTTCTCTATTCCCTAGAGACAGAACACGTCTTGTACCTTAATCTTAGTACTTCAATACTGTGTCAATATGGCTGAAAAACTTTTAACAAAAACAGAAGCTGATAAGTTATTTGGTAAATTAAAAAAAGAATATCCTAATGTAACGTATTATCTTAATTTTAAAACTCCTTTGCAGTTGCTTGTCTGTGCAATACTTTCAGCACAAACAAGAGATGAAGTAGTTAATAAAGCAACTCCTGAGTTGTTTAAACATTTTAATTCTACAAAAGACTTCGCCAATGCAGATCCTGAAGATATTAATCAATATATAAAAAGTATAACATTTTTTCAAACAAAATCAAGCAATATAATAAAAACTTGTAAAGCAATAGAAGAAAAGTACAATGGTAAAATACCTAAGACTATGGAAGAGTTAACATCACTACCTGGAATAGGTAGAAAAACGGCAAATACAATTCTTATAAATGCATTTGATATTGTAAATGGCATACCTGTTGATACATGGGTTATTAAATTATCAAATAGGATGGGTCTTACAAAAAATAAAAATCCAGATAAGATAGAGTTAGATTTAATGAATATTCTTAAAAAAGAAGATTGGAGCAAAGCAGCTTATATCTTCAAAGCACATGGGAAGAAAGTTTGCCAATCTAGTATTCCTTTATGTAGTACTTGTGTACTGAAAGATATCTGCCCTAAAAATAACATTACAAAAAGCAAATGATTTTATGGAGTTAATAACTGATTTACACACTCATTCTAAATATGCAGGCGCATGTAGTGAAAATTTAACATTTGAAAATATAAATCAAACGTGCATTGAAAAGGGAATTAACTTAATCAGTACTGGAGACTTTACTCATCCATTATGGTTTAAAGATATAAAAGAAAAATTAGTTGAAAAAGAAAAAGGAATTTTTTCACTTAAAAATCAAAACAACAATATATCATTTATTTTAGGCACAGAGGTGTGTACTGTATTTGATGAAAAAGGAAACTCAA
>JAJZKH010000023.1 GCA_021850955.1 Microcaldota archaeon | reverse complement strand
TTCAAACACCCAAGTATGCAATGCGTTAGTATATTGCTAAACGAACCATAATAAATAAGTAAGCACTGGTTCATCTGCGGCTGCGTATTTTCTCCTTCTTCGCTTCTTTCCATCCATAAACTCCTATTCCTATGGTAACGAACAGCGCAGCAAAGCTCACGCCCCAAGCAATCCACGTATCTGTCTGCAGGGTATAGTACAAAGTAATGGTATAATTGCCAGTTTTGTTCATATACCAAGCGTTCGCAAACCCGTTCACGGAAATATGATCGTGAGGATTAACTTCAGTCCCATTGGAATAGAATGCTGCCCAGTGCGGATCGTACGCCTCCCGAAATACTAAATAGTAAGGAGTAGTAGAATTTAATATATGAACTATAACTTTAGTAGGGCTATCAATAGTAAATTCGATTTTTGGACGTAAATAATTTTTTATTGACGCAGGATCGTTCTGACTCTCATATATTGACAAATTCCCTATATACCCTCCAAAATTATAAATTATGTTTTTACTATAAATTGAGTATGATGTAATATTTACTGTGTTGTTTCCAAGATAATTAAGCATACTTAAAGAATTTATGTTAGTGTTTATTTTTATAATGTCTGAAGAATAAATTAATGGCAGATAAAATCTGTTCATATAAATACTAGTGTTTTTTATAGTCGCGATAAGTTGAAAATTATTATTCGCTAAAACAGTTTTGATTTTAGTAAAATTGAATTTCAGATGGCCACAATCTGGACACTCTGAAAAATTCGCGTACCTAGCATCGCCTTGTAGTATTACGTATTTTATGCCAAGGGCGCTAAATATTTTGCTTATGTTATAATTTAGGGTCGAATTATTTTGACTTTTAATTGCAATAACAGAATACATATCAGAAGCACCAGGAGAATAAAAACCACCGCCTATACCTGGGATTACTGGGTGATTGTATATAGTTGTTTCATAAATATCTGGTCCGTAGTAATATTTACTTGTAAACCAACCATTTTGATAAGGCAGAAGACCGACATTGAAATTTCCTGAATAATTATTTAATATTTCTGAAATTTCAAATAAGTAGTTTGGTAATTTGACTCCGTTTGGCAATGTGAATGGGCTTGGCGTGTATGGCAAATTACCTGTGCGTATTACTAAATAATCGAATTCGTACAAATAGCTAACAAATATAAGAGCCATAAATATTGCAAATATAACAAAAAGATATTGTTTCTTACTTTTTAATAATTCATTAAAGATCTTGGCAGTGCTAATACCGAAAAGGCTCGATATTAAAAACAAGAGCATATAATGGGTAGTAGTATAAATATCCCTAAAATTTACTAGTAGCGGAAATTCCTTAACAAGGTAATTGAATACCGTTCCAAAGGGTTTATTGGACGCCAGTGCCAGTCCCAAAACGATAACTAGTGCTATAAAAAAGGCAACAGTAAGTCTATCATTTATCTCATTTTTTTTATAATCAAATTTGACTAATCCAAATAAGCAAACTAACAATATTACAACTAAAATTAAAGCTTGAAGATTATTTGTTATAAAAAAGGGTCCAAAACTTAGTAATGTAAGCGGTAGATTGTGTGAAAGTAGTTTAAAAAATAGATTTGTAGTACCTTTTTGAAATTCTGCTATTGCGCCGCCATTTGCATAAAAATATGTGCTTATGAGAAATGGTAAAATTATTAAAGTTGTAAGCACTAATATGAGCCCTAAATATTTAAGATGTGCATAATTATATTTTTTATTATTAGTCAATAAAATAAATGGAATTAGAACTGCAAGTAATAATGTGGAGTTTTGCAAAAGAAATTCATAACCTGTAAAAGTTATATCTATAACTAAACTAATAACCGTAAGGGTAAAATAGATAAAATTGGGTTTTCTGTCTTCTATGCTTCGATAAAACAATAACCCAAAAAGTATGACCCAAACAAAATAAAACGCCACCGTACCTTCACGTATAAAAAAATTGAAATGGAAAACGAATAGGATTGAGGCAAATGTGCTACTTAGAATTCTTGTCTTAAAACTGTATTTGCTGGTTAGAGTATAAATAAGCAGAAACATTCCAACTAATCCATAAGAATAGGTTAACCACTGGTTAACTGTATCCAGTATTGCAAGTCCAAGCGCTTTACTTAAAAAATAGTTTAAAAGTTGCCAAACTATTCCTGGCAGAGATTGATTTATATTTATCGTTTGGCTCGTATTTGACCATATAAAGAAGTAGCCGTATATGGTTGGTAGATTTGGAACATATATGCCAAGATCGCCACCAAGAGTATAATTCAAGCCCGTATAACTAGCTATATTCACTAATAAGAATGAGGATAGAACCACAAGTATAACAACAATTATAAGGTTTTTTGCAGTAATTGTTTTTGTAAGCATATTAGTTTATCTATAGATTTGTTTTATATATTTATGTGATTTTTTGAAAATACTAATGTTATCTTCAGTCGGATCATATGCTAGTAGTGGTACGGGGATAACAGAATACAGTTATCAGCTGTGTAAGCATATTAAAAAAATTTCCCCTGTGGGAACTATAATTGACAAATTATATGCATTACCAAAATCAAAAAGAAATAACACGAGTGGGATTTTATACACAAATACACTATTTAAAAATAAACTGCGTGCTGTCCAAAAAGAAAAATATGACATCATATATATAACTGATCATGAAATAGGGTTTGCAGCGAAAATCCTAAAGAAAGCAGGAAACAGTGCTAAGATAATAACAACAATACATGACCTGTCAAGATTTGAGAAGGGCTTACACAGAGGGCTAAGCCAAAAAGTATACAACAAGCTAGTACAAGGAAGCGTAAAAGATGCCATAAAATACTCGGATTTCATACTATGCAATTCCTCTCAGACCCTAAATACTGTATTGGAAAGGTTTGGTCCAATAAAAAACATTAAAGTAGTTCCACATGGTACGAATGATGTAATAATAAGAGCAAAAATACCAAAAAGAAAGTCCCATAAGAAATTTGCAATTGGTTATATTGGTGCCCTTATGAAGCACAAGAATGTTATTTTCTTATTAAAAGCAGCAGAAATATTAAAATCAAAACCCGAATACAAATTTGTAATATATGGAACTGGTATAGATAAAAATATGCTATTAAAGTTTAAACAAGACAACGACTTGGATAATGTTAAATTTAACGGATATTTGAAAGAAGATGGCAAACTAAAAGCTTATGACAACTTTGATGCCTTTGCGTTCCCAAGCTTATATGAAGGCTTAGGTTATCCAATTCTAGAAGCTCAATCCCGCGGCCTTCCGGTGATAATCTATAAATACGGAAAGATTCCAAAAGAAGTCAGAAAGTACTGCTTTGAAGCAGAGAGCCCAGAACACATGGCCCAGATAATAGAAAACTTAAAAGAAAATGGCTATAACGAAAAGCTAGGGAAGAAAGCGACAGAGTACGCAAGAAGTTTCACATGGGAAAGATGTGCAAGAGAAACATTATGGGTATGTCAGAGGATGTTAAAATGAGAGTAGGGCTAATAGGATCACCTGGTCAATTTGATTATAATAAGTATTCCTCTAGAGAAAGATATATGCCAGAACTATTTAAGAACTTAAAAAGATTAAATCCCAAAACAGATAAAATAGAAATAAAACAAATGCCCGTTATAGGCAGGGCATTTTCAATATCCATAAAGCTCCTTTTTGAGGACGTTAGCAATTACGATATCATACACAACATTTCTCAAGATCCTATATTTTTGCTAAAGAAAAAAAATACTAAGTTAATAACTACAGTGCATCTATCTCCAGGCCAACTATCAGTTCAGGCAAAAAATTTCAAACATATATTATGGTTAAATAGCGTCATAAAACTTAGTTATTTAACCATTAAAAATTCAGATTATATAATTGCAAACTCTACACAAACAAAAGATGACATAATCAAATTTTTAAATATAAATAAAAATAAGATCTTTATAACTAATTTGGGCATAGATAAAAGATATACTAAGAGAATTAAAAATAAGATCACGGGGCAAAATATACATGTTGGATATATTGGTGCTCTAGTCCCGGGCAAACAAGTTGATTTTGGTATAAAAGCGATCAATTATTTAAATGATAAAAATATAATTTTTAATATATGGGGCGCGCGCTTAGATAAAGAATATTATAAATATCTAATTAAACTATCATCAAATAATAATATAAAGTTTGAAGGCTATGCCCCTGAAGAAAAATTAGTGGATATTTATAATAGCTTCGATATGTTTGTCTTCCCTAGTATATACGAAAGTTTTGGTCTTCCTATTCTCGAAGCCCAATCCCGCGGCCTTCCGGTGATAATCTATAAATACGGAAAGATTCCAAAAGAAGTCAGAAAGTACTGCTTTGAAGCAGAGAGCCCAGAACACATGGCCCAGATAATAGAAAACTTAAAAGAAAATGGCTATAACGAAAAGCTAGGGAAGAAAGCAACAGAGTACGCACAGAGCTTCACATGGGAAAAATGCGCATTAAACACCTTCAAGGTTTACAAAAAGGTTTTAAGTTTATAGTGATTTGATGCATGAGCCGCTAGTTGTTGCAATAGTTCTAAATTGGAATGGAATTGCAATAAAATATAAAAACGAATCAATACTCAAAATTACTTTAAAAACCCTTAAAGAAGTTAATTATAAAAATTTGAAGGTAATTGTAGTAGATGCGGAAAGTATAGACGAATCACGAGAATTTGTAAAATCAAACTTCAAAAATTTTGATTTGCTAAATGTTAAAAATAAGGGCTTTGGATACGCTAACAATAAAGCGATTGAATATGCATTTAAAAAATATAAAAATTTAGATTATATATTGCTCTTAAATGATGATCTAATATTTAATGAGACTGGATGGTTAAAAAAACTAGTTAATATTGGAGAAAAGTTAAGCAATGTTGGGATAGTGGGCTGCAAACTAAAGTATCCAGACGGTAGGGTTTGCGAAGGCGGATCCTACAGCGAAAAATTTTATACTCTAGTCAATATAAAAAACAAAAATAAAAAAGAAGGTTATATAAAAGCAGTAATAGGGGCAGTATTTCTAATCAAAAGAGAAGCGATACAAAAAATTGGTTGCTTTGATGAAATATATCTACCTTTTTTTAAAGAAGAAACTGATTTTTGTGAAAGAGCACTAATTAACGGATACAAAACCTATTATGTTAATAATACAAACATAACACATTTGGAGAGCTATAGTGTTATGAAATATAATATAAAGAAAAAATGGACAAAAGAACAAATGGTATATTTTTCTTTAAGAAATGACTGGATATTCTTATTTAGATGGTATAAAAGGTTCCTACTCATTAATGCACTATATAATACGGTCCAAGCTTTTATAAGGATAGAACCGGAATTCGGTATTAGATCATTCAATGAGATATCAATGAGATTAAAATTTAATATTTTAGGTTTCTTCGATGCTTTTCACATGTATCAAAAATCCAAAGTACTTAAAATTGCTAAAAACAAAATTTAATTGAGGATTTTATGCGGCCATTTATTTCAGTTATAATAATAGCTTATAATAGAAAACAATTTATAATAGAAGCGATAAAGTCTGCCCAAAATCAAACTCTTGACAAGGAGTTATACGAGATAATAGTTGTAAAGAACTTTAGAGATAAAAGAATTGATGACTACATTAATAAAAGCGGGATAAAAAATGTTTATTTAGATCCGTTAATTGCTAAAGGTATTGGTTATAAAGCAATTGTCGGAGTAAAAAAGGCTCGTGGGAAGGTAATTTGTTTTTTAGAAGATGATGATTTATTCGATAAAGATAAATTAAAGATAGTATATAAAGTTTTTCAAAATGATGAAGTTGGTCTTTACCACAATACATATTTTATAATTTATAGAAACAAAGTTATTAATAAGCAGTATGAAAAAACTCCACTCAAATTCGAAGTTGAGCACAATAAACAATTAGGCGTAAATGCCAAAAACGCTTTCCTTGATTCTGATGCTCCGTTGGGTAATAATAGCTCTTTGTCAATAAGAAAAAACGTTATCGAAGCAAATTCTTTAAAAAAAATTAAATTCGCGTTTGATGCTGCTCTTATCGTTTCGGCTTTCGGTTCTGAATATAATTTAATTTTTGATGACAAAGCATTAACTTTATATAGGGTACATGACGCCAACTTTAGTTTAGAGCTCATATATACTTATGATAAATTTATAAAAAAATGGCAAATGCTCAGTAAGAAAAATTACTATGATTGGATTAAGTTAAGGCAAATTTACATTCGGAACAAGAGGATTGATGGCTTGGTCTATCAAAATTTTTTGCTGCAAAAACTGAACTATCTAGTTTATGCTAAACGAGCAAGAAGGGTTACTCATCTACTAGCTTCTATAAAATTTGTTTATATTAATTTAAAATATGGCAATTTGAATCGCAAAGTTATGGAACGCGTTTTTATTGCGATAATATTTTTGATCAGCCCGGCAGTTGTCAAAAGATTATTTTATTTTGCACAATTTAAAAAAGCTAAATCTTAATATGGCGTAATTTTAGTAAGTGCTTGAATTTTGTACTAATAGTATTTCATAAACATAAATTACGAGCATGCTTATATAACATTTTTCTATGCTACCTATTCTTGCACAGCTAGTAATACAAATATATTACTTATTTCATATTTTTTGGCCATAAATCGTCTTTGGATGAGACTAGGGGTGTTTTTAGCGGCCACTTTATATCTATTTTTTGGTTGTCCCATCTAATTCCTGATTCGTTTTCCTTAGAGTAGAAATTGTCAACGCTATATATAACTTCTGCTTCATCGCTAATAACTTCAAAACCGTGTGCAAAACCCCTAGGAATATAAAGCATTTTCTTGTTTTCCTCTGAAAGAATTACAGAAACGTACTTGCCGAAAGTAGGCGAATTTTTTCGTATGTCAACAGCTACGTCAAATATCTCACCTTTTATGCATCTCACAAGCTTTGCCTGTGCGTATGGCTCTTTTTGATAATGTAGGCCTCTTAATACACCTTTAATAGATTTTGAGTGGTTTTGCTGTACAAATTCACCAGTTATTCCTGCTTTTGCGAAATCATCCTTTTGGTAAGTTTCAATAAAAAAGCCACGTTCATCAGTGAAAACCTTAGGGGTTATTAAAATGACATCTGGGATTTCCAATCTTTTAAATTCAAATGGCATAATACAATTTAATGTTATGAATATTTAAATATTTAATCATTTTAAGTTAGTGATATGGAAAAACTGCTTATAATAGGCGCAAGCGGACTTCTTGGCAACATGATTTACCAGTCTAGCAAAGATAGGTATGAAACTTACGGAACGTATAATTCCCATAAGCCGAAATTAACCAATACGTTAAAATTAGATGTCACAGAAAAGAATGACGTTTCAAAGCTTATACGCGATTTAAAACCCGACCTAGTAATAGATACACATGCATTAAGCAATGTTGACTATTGTGAGTTGCATCCTGATGATGCTTGGAAAATAAATGTTGAAGGCACAAAAAATGTTGCAGAGTCTTGCAAAGTCAACGGATGCAAGTACTTATTTGTATCTACAGACTATGTGTACGACGGTTACAAGACAACAACGTATTCTGAAAAAGATAAACCCCATCCAATAAATTATTATGGCAAGACCAAGCTCATCGCAGAAAAGGTAATAGAAGCTCTCGACATGGACTGCATAATAGCTAGAACTGCCGTACTGTTTGGAGCCAGTGATTCGTTTGACAAGTTGCCTTTTCCTAGCTGGGTAATACAACAGCTAAAGCTAAAAAATAAGATAAAGGTTGTAATGGACCAATATAGCAACCCGACACTAGTAGACAATCTCGGAGAATTCCTATTGTCCTTATATGAAAAAGATCGTTATGGTGCATTCAATATTTCAGGAAAAGATAACATCAGCAGGTTTGAATTCAGTAAGATGCTTGCGAAAGAATTCGACCTTGATGAAACGCTTATAGAACCAATAACAACGGCAGAGCTCAATCAGCCAGCAAAAAGACCACAGAAAGTAGCATTGAATGTATCAAAAGCCGAAAAAGCTTCTGGAATACGGACATTGGGATTAGAAGAAGCAATTAAGATATTTAAAAATCAGCTAAAAATGTGATTACAAATGAAATTACTTGTTACTGGTGGGTTAGGTTTTATAGGTTCAAACTTTATAAAATACTGGTTCAAGAAACACAGCAAAGACACAATAATAAATCTGGATAAAGTAACTTATGCTGCTGATCAGCAAAATCTTATTAGAATAGAAAAATACGATTATACCTTTGTTAAAGGCGATATCTCAAATCCAAAAACTGTACTTGCGCTTTCAAAAAATGTTGACGCTATAATAAATTTTGCAGCAGAATCCCATGTAGATAATTCGATACTTAATCCATCAAATTTTGTGAAATCAAACATAATTGGCGTGAATAACTTGCTTGAAGCAGTGAGAAAATATGGAACCAGATTTCACCAGGTATCTACTGATGAGGTATATGGCTCATTGCCTCTTAATTCTAAACTGAAATTCAATGAAAAAAGCAGATATAACCCAAGAAATCCGTATTCGGCTACAA
>JAJZKH010000022.1 GCA_021850955.1 Microcaldota archaeon | reverse complement strand
CATTTTTATAGATATTTTCTCTTTTCATGTCATGATAGTTGCAGATGTGACATTTTATCCCATAGGAAGCGGTGTGTCAGCGGGGAAGACCATCAAAGGGGCCATTGATAAATTAAAAGAGGGAAATGTTAAATGTTATCCGAATAGTATGGCCACTGTGATTGAATCTGAAACCATGGATGACCTTTTTAATTCTATAAAAAACGCTGAAGAATACCTGGTATCTAAAGGATTTCTGAGAGTGGAAACAATAATAAAGATAGATCATAGAATAGATGTTGAGAATACTGTTGAAAGGAAAATTAAAGCAATTAGTTGAATTCAAAAATTAATGCATAATAACAAATTTTCATATCAACTTATTTTCAGTTGTTTCGAATACAGAATTTTTTGAAAATAAAAAGAGATCATATGAATAATTAATAGTATAATTATTGATATAGAAAAATTAACCCAGAAGCCTGCCTCCGTCTACAACAGTCAAGGTTCCCGTCATGTAATCAGATGCCGATGATGCAAGGAAAACTGCTACTTTTGCGATATCGTCTGGAAGTCCCATCCTACCTAAAGGAATCTGATTCAAAAAATTCTCCATCATTTTCTTCATGGTTTCGTCCTTCGAATCAGTCATAGGAATTGAAGTCCCCTCAGTCATTATCCCTCCAGGAGCAATTGCATTTACGTTGATTTTGTGTTTTGCAACTTCTAGTGCAAAATTTTTGGTAAACATTAAAACACCACCCTTTGAAGCATCGTATGCTGCGAGACCAATAGCAGAAGGATGCACACTATCAATAGATCCAATGTTTACAATCTTCCCTCCGTTTTTCTGCGAAATCATCTGTCTTGCTGCAGCTTTACATGCAAATGCTAGAGCCCTCAGATTCAACTTGTACACTTTATCGAAAAGATCTTCTGTCATTTCAAGCATTGGAATAGAAGGGTATATTCCTGCATTGTTGACTAGAATATCTATACCTCCAAATTTATGGACTGTCTCATTAATCATCTTTTCAGAGGCTCCTTCAGTTAAAAGATCAACTCCAAAGACAGCTACATTGTTCTTGAGATCAGCAGGTAATGTTTTGACGTATTCCAAGGCTTTTTCAGTCGCTTTGTCGGCTATCATGACCTTTGAACCGGCCTCAACATATCTCTTTACAATACCCATACCAATTCCCATCGAGCCACCAGTTACAAGTGCTCTTTTTCCATTCAGTGAAAACGGACCAAAATCTTTCATCCTGATCACCATGTTTTTTAGAACATCCAAATATATATAGAGAATAGCTTACATCTAGGGAAGTCTTTTTATTATATCGTGATATTTTTTAGGTTCATTGGTTTTAAGTTAGATATGTATTATTGTTAATTTACTTAATGAGCGTTAACCCCATATATGAAGTTTCAAGCGATTCAAAGAAAAATATGACAATATGTAGTCAATTTCCAAAAAAATATTATATTACACAAATAACATTTTATTAAAAGTTTAAAACATAATAATAAATAATTTGCACAATCACGTTTTATTCACTAAAATGCAAGATTAAATAGAATTCAAAAATATTTTATAGATTAGAAATAATCCGGGGAAATGGTAAAGGCAGTTTTTTAATATTATATTTTTCCAAAAGCAGCCTCTAGCAAAGACTTTTCTAGTAATAAATCTACGCTAGGAGTGGAATATCTTTTCCCATTGTGTTCGGTCATATGAATAATCTCTTCAGAGGAAATCTTATTAATGAATTCACTAATCTTTTCAGTTTCTTTCAATGATAAGGCCTTATCGAAAATCTTCTTGAAAATGTAAGGCAAATTAGGCATTAATCCATCAGAGTCCCCATCTAAGTTTAAATAGTAACTCTTATTATTATTAAAACAATAAATATTTCTGGTTTTTTCTTGTAAGTGATCTAAACGTCTCATTATGTACATCAAAGGAGTTTCATATCCTTCCGAATTATCTATAAGTTTAGGTGGAATAGTTTCAATAAAATTAATTTCTTTTAGGAAAAATGCACATTTTCTAAATATTCTTATCCAAATATCATTCTCTCTTCCAAAAATAGTTAATTTCATACAGGAATCTATAGAAAAAGATCTAGAGCATATCAATGAAAAAAGGACAGTTTTTTCAACATCCTTCAACTTAATTTCACCTTTGAATACGTTAAAATATTTAATTTGATATTCATAAATAAGCTTTTCAAGGTCAATCAATCCTCTTTGCTCTTCAATGAAAAAAAGTCCTTTTGCAGTAAGGGCAAAGCAAGCATCGCATTCTGCTTTCATAATGTAATTATTCTCAACTAAACTTTCAATGTCCTCGCTTGAAAAATTTTCATAATCTATGTTTATAACAGAATGACGAAGTATTTCTGATCGACTTCCAGAAGTGCTTTCAATAAATTGAAAAAATAATGAAGTTCCTTTTTTATACTTGTTAAGAGCAGCCTTTTGAAATACCTCATAGAAATATCCTAACAATCTTAGTTTAATTTCATCCGAAATTACCATCCTGTAATTTTCACCTCTTCATTTGGACTCACCAGTAAACCTAAAATTAATCTACTCTCATTTTTAAGCTCTTTCATTCTTTCTATAATGGGTAGCATAGTAGATGGACTCATCATTGCAACTTCGTCAAACATAGCAAGGATGATCTTACCATCATAATTTAGCTTATTCAATATATATGCAAGTTGTCGTTGACCAGTACCCATTACTTGAAATTGAATTATTTTACCATCTTTTGCTACAAATTTTGAATTAATTAAATCAACCTCTTGTAATTCATGTTTTTGGTTTATATGCGTGACAAATTTCATTCTATGGGCGAGGTATTCAGATACTTTCTTGAAATATAGCAAATTTCGGGAATCACTATTCAGGGTATCTTTTCCGGGGAAAGATTTATAATTATCAATAAGTGGTTCCCATTTGTTTAAAGTATCTAACAATTCTGATATTTTTTTCTTTAGAGAGTTAAGTTCATTCATTTTATTCTGATATTTATGCGGTTTAATTTCTCTTGCTCTATTTAATTGATTATTTAGGAGTTTTAATCTCTCGTTAATTTTAATATCATTCACAGTTGAAGTTTTAATATCGGCCTGAATTGTATTGATGTTATTAAAAATCAATTGTAATGACTGCTTATCAAAATCATTTAATTCTGGATATCTAATCATTAAAGTGTTGTACCTCAATTGCACATCGTCTTCTTTTACAATGCCAAATTTTGAAAGTTTATCTAGTATTTTCCGTAATTCGTCTTTAAGTATTTTTTTCTCTTCATTTAGATCTTTACTGTTTTCCGATGTCACTCCAAATTTAATTTCTTGTTGAGCTTTTGATAGTTCTTTATGTTTTAATGCGATATCATTAGAGTTTATGACAAATTCATCGATTGCTTTATCTAAATCATTGATCCAATCAATGATATTAACTAATTGTTTCTTCTTTTTATAGCTTTCTCGGTTAGAATTGACAAATATATTCATTTTTTCAAGGAGAGTTGAAAATGTTATTTCGGTTCCAGGTATTTGATAATTAGCACTCATATTCTCTCTAATCCAAGATGATAATTTATCAAAAAATTCAACTTCTCCAATTGAGGAGTCTTCTGAATATTGAGTTTGTATATTTCGGCATCTTTTCTCTATTTGTTTGATAATCAGTTGATCTTGTCTCGCTGATTCAATTGTTGGGGTTTGTTTTAATTTTGATTTCATTCCAACAAAATCAGATAATAAGGAAGTTTCTGTTTCTTCAATATTTTGTATGATTAACACTTTCAATTCGACAATTTTCACGGCTAGTTTTCTATTTTGTTCTGCTTTCTCCCTAAATTGATTTAAATTAATATCCTTTTGGACTTTTCCTTTCTTTTTTTCGAAATTTAAATCTTTGCTTGCTTCACTTATTGAGTCATATTTTGTTTTTGTTTCTTTATATTTTCTTAAAAAATAATATTGTTCAAGCTTAGATACCTCTTGTTCAAGTTTAACTTTATTATTAGAGAAATATGTTTTATCTTCTTCTTCGGTGCTAATCTTTTTGAGTATCTCCTCAGCGTTGTTTTCATTATTTATCTTAATTAATTCTTTTAAACTATTGTGAACATAATCATGAAGAGTGGTTAATTCTGATTTCCATTTTAATTGCTGAATATTTACACTATTCAATAAAGACTTAAGACGTTCAAGTGGATTGTCTGGAATATCATATATAAGTTCATAATTTTTGTGAAATCTATCAGAATCTATATATTTTTCAACACCATCCACAATCTCCTTTCTTGTAATATCCTTCGTATCAAAATTGTCTTTTCTTACTGCAAAACCATTCATTCCAGTCTCGTCAGTTATTCGAATACTAAAAGTCAATTTTTGAATGTCAAAGTTTGTTAGTGACAATATTTGTTCTCTTAAGGATGAATTGACCGATTTAGCGTTTTGATCTGACCCGAAAAGGGATAGAGCAATTATATTCATTAAAGTACTCTTACCTGCAGAATTGGGGGCAGAAATCACTGATATGTTTGGAAGCGGACTTTTAATTTTCTCTGGTTTAAAAGTTCGAATCTCAATTCCCTCATTTCGTTTTATTGTATAATCAAACTCTATCATTAAATTCAGCCTCTTCTAACAACTTATCAACTATTTCTTCACATTTAAGACCGTTATCAAGAAGTTCCAAAATACGCCTATGAAATTTATCATCAAAGAAAATATTTCTCATTTCCTCAATTTCAGAATCACTCATATTGTTCCTTCTCCTCACCAAAAATACCAGCATATGAAAGTGGAAATTTTACAGTTCTTACTTGGGGCAGATTATGAATCATTGCAGCACAAAAGCCTTGTTCAAGGCTAGACATTTCTTCTTTTCCTAATGGTATAAGTTTTGAAATGCCTTGCATATCCTCACTTCTGAACATAAATTTAGTATTTATCACATTAGACAAACCTGAGGGCATATCAGCAGGATTTTGGGATGCAAAAATAACACCAATTTTATCGCTTCTTCCAGTTCTGCTAATTGTGTCTAAATCTCCAAGCGCTTCTCGGGAACTATTACTGTTATAGAACTGATGAATCTCATCAATCACAATTAAAACAGGAACCTTATATCTCTTGGTTTTTTTTGCTTCCACAATCATATGTAGTAAATCCCTAAGTAAAATTGAACCGAAGGTAAAACCGTGATTCACGTCAGCTATGTCTATTACTGACATCTTACCGGGTTGTAAGATTTGTTCAACATCAATACTGGAAGCATCATCATTATCAAAAAACTCAGACGCATAATTAAGATTCCTAATTATATTTTCAATGGTACCAGGATGCATCGGTATGTCCTCAATGATCTCACCCTTTGAATTCTTTGCTTGAAACGTTCTTTCCTTTCTCTTACTTGATATGTAATTAGTAAAAATTTTAAAAGTTACGTTGTTTGGATCTTTTTCTGTTTGAGAATCTCTCCAGTATCTAAAAATACTAGGTAGATTCTGAGCTGCAGCATCAGTTATGTTATTAAGCAAACCTATAAGAGATTCTGGTTCAATTATTTTTATATCAAAGGTAACTTTTTTGTAAACATTTTCATTTTCCAATTCAGACTTTGGGACTGTAGATGATGCGGGATAAAACACTGTAAAATTTTTAATCCCATGTTTATTGCCACCAAGTGCTTGCCATTCTTTTTTAATTGAATCAGATTCTATGGAAGTGGGTATATTCATTCTAAGAAAGTCATTATCTTTTACATTAATTGCTAGAACAGCCCCTCCAATTTCTTCAGCAAAATATTGAGAGAGGTATTTCATAGCCGCAGTTTTACCACTGCCTGTTTTACCGGTTATCATAATCTGATGATAAAATGCGTCTTCTGGTAATTTAATAGATACTAATTTTAAGTCTCTATCTTTTAGAATTTTGTTCTCAGAGGAGTATATTGTTGAAATGAATATCTTGGGACCAACAATCTGGTTCTGATTTAGTGCTTGATTTATTTCATCAGAGGTTGATCTTTCGGCCATACTCAATACTTCAATAAAATCTATTAATCCATCATCACGCGAATTTAAATCTTTAATTCTATATGCCGAAATTATATTCTGACTTTTGAGATCTTCTTTCATTGATGAAAGATCCATGTCAATAACTAAAGAAGAAGGTTCGTACGGAACTTCTTGATAACTCTTATCTACTCTTAATACAAATTTTGACTTCCCTGATTCAACGGTTAGGAAAGAGCCGATAGGCAACATTCCATCTACTCTAGATGACGAGACAAGTCTTACAAATCCTTCTTCACCACTTTGCACTATCCATGTCATAAATTAAACCTCTCTTCATTAACGGATGGAGTCAATCCTGTATATTTTAAAATAACATTTAGATCGAACATAGAAATCGTATTCCTAGCAAATTTTTCAGCAATAGCAATAGGACGGATCTGTTGGTTCTTCACATTTCCATTTGCAATAAAATAATAATAAATCAAGTCCATTAATTCGTGAACATCGTTTTCAAACAATTCAAATGTCTTAGGGTATATCTCTACTCTCTGAGGACTTTTATTAAAAGATTTAATATAGCAAAATTTTTTAGAGAATTCTTTATTAATTTTATCTGTATAGAGGAAAAAATTCGTTCTTTGTCCGTCACCCAAAAAAATAGAAGCCCAGTGAAGATCTGAATTATAATTATTTTTTAAAGTTCCAACTTTATTTGTAATTAGGTTACTGGAGCTATTTTTAACGACAAAAATAGGAAAAATATTCTTTTGGAGGAGAGCATTATTTAATTTCACAGTATCGGCGTTTAAATTTTTTCCTATTAACGGGCCATCAATAAATAATAAAGAATTGCTTGGTACATTTTCCACTAAAAAATTATTTCTTTCATTTGAATAATCTGCTTTTATCAAATCTGAGATATTTTCGCTCAGCCTAATAGTTTTATTGTCTTTGGCTATTTTTTCTGATCTAGTGTAGAAATGAAATACAATATAGCTAGACGCCAGATAGTCCTTTTTATCAAGTTTAACGATGGAATGTGATGTAAGAACCCCTTCCCCTTCAAGACTTGAAAATTTAAGAATGGATTCATCATATGCAACTACATTATTCAATCGTTGATTAACAAAACTTCCATTTTTGCCATCAAGGTCATATTTTTTTAATTCTGTTATTCCTTCTAATTCATAGTCGCCGAAATTTAGATCAAACTCATTTTCGGACTCAAATTTTCCAGAACCTAGATTGCCAATGTATATTTTACTATTCCTGACTTCCTGTATTGAATCTTTGAAATCTTTATGAATGATTAACTTACTGAATGTGGTGTCCAAGAGAGATCCTCCGACTTCTAAAAGTATAACTTCAATCAGAATTTAAATCTTTTTACTGATCTAAATCAGCATCTTATCGGTAAATTCTGTGAAAGAATATTTTTTATTGCGGAATAAATAGTCGTTAATTACAGCAATTTCATATAATTTATGAATGATTTTTGCAATATAAAAGATCCAATAAGATTGATATGGCAAGATTTGGAAATTTTTGTCACCAAGTAAACGATCTGAATTTTCATTTATAAAAAAATTCATATTATTAATTTTCATAAAGTTAAAAATTAAATTAAATATTGAAATAAATTAAGAAAACTTATGGAATTTGTTTATTTGTTATACGCAGGATAGATTAGTACAATTAATTAAAAGTAATGTGATTGATTATCAGTTTGAATTAAGGAGTTAATTCATGAATAAAATCAAATTATAGATTGGCCTGAGATAGCGCTTCAATTTATAAAAATCTAGGTTATTTAACATATGATTCAAAAACATCTGAAAATAATAAATATTCATAGAAAATACAGTTTTGAAGAGATTGCAAAAAAATAAAACTCTTAGATCACCTTTACGATATCCCGGGGGGAAATTTAGGTTATCAAAGACTATTTTTGGATATATTCCTGATCATAAAGAATATAGAGAATTAATGGTAGGTGGAGGTTCTGTTTTCTTAAGAATGTTGGACGCCTATCCCGAAAGAAAATATTGGATAAATGATATCAATAGTGATTTAATTGCATTTTGGAAAACCCTTAAATCTAAGAGTTTTTCCCTTGCGGATGAAGCTGAAAGTTTTAAAAATAGATATAAAGACAACGGTAAGGAATTATTCATTTTATTAAAAAATAGAGATGATTGGAAAGGTGAATTTGAAATTGCATTAAGGTTTTATATTTTAAATATGATATCTTTTTCTGGATTAGTAGATGCAGGTGGATATTCTAAACTATCATTTGAAGGGAGATTCACAGTTGCATCTTTTTCAAGGATTCGTGAATTATCTAATAAATTAAAAAATGTTAAGATTACAAATAGAAGCTTCGAGAGCGTTACTAAAAAATTTGGTTCGGACGTGTTCCTATATATCGATCCTCCTTATTTTAAACAAAAAAACTCTAAATTATATGGAATTAGAGGAACATATCATATAAATTTTAATCATTTGTTATTGAGAGAAACATTGAATAATTCTAAATTTAATTGGCTTCTTTCTTATGATGATTCCGAATATATTAGGGAATTATATACTAATGATGACTTTATAATAAAATCAATTGATGGACATTATGGAATGAACAATGTTGGAAAAAAAACCGCTCCAGTAGGTAAGGAGTTGTTAATAATGAACTATGAAAATAATAGGTTAAAATAATATATAATGTTATTTTTAGATATCGTTGGATAAATTCTGTATGGAAAATTTGTCTCTTTGAATTATGAGGATAGCGCCTTCTTGTACTTGAATTGTATTCAAAATTGTTAATTCATATTTGAAATCTTTCCATAATTATTAATATTTATATTGCAGGCCGCTGGAATTTCTGGCAAGCCAGGCATGGTCATGATATCTCCAGAATATGCAATGATCAATCCAGAGCCAGAATTGATCTTAACATCATTGATTTTAAGGTTATTATCAGAGCTGGTTGGCTTATTTCCATGGAAGGAATACTGACTTTTAGAAATACAGATTGGCAAATTAGAATTAGGCATTTTTTGTATTTCTTCAATATGAGCTAATGCATTTCTAGAGAATATTACTTTATCCACTTCATAGATCGATTTACCAATCT
>JAJZKH010000021.1 GCA_021850955.1 Microcaldota archaeon | reverse complement strand
AACAGGCTAAGAAAGATAGACATAGCGGTTGCAGCTGAATGTGAAAGAACTAATGAACCCGTAGAATTTGCCTCTAAAGCCTATTATTCGGGGGCAAAAAGGGTATGCAAAGCCATAGATGATGTGGAGAAAGTTGCCGGACAGACTTATAAATTTCTAGACAACATAGAGACGGATGATTCTGTACTTGTAAGTTCACAAATAAACAACAAAAGCTACTCCCATGACGGGTATATAGATTCAATCAAGAAAACAGCTAATGAGCTTAAAAACCTGAAAACCAAGGAAAACAAGGTTATAGGTAAGTACTCCATTAATAGTGTAGCAAACGCAGTAGAGCACGGATTGGAGCTTTTCTACGAAGAGATAAAAGGGCTATAATTTGAAGCAAAGATTACGATTAAAGTACCAATAACAGTATTTTGCAGTAGAGAATACACTATTCCTATAACTTTATCCTGCAGTTAAGTTAGTTCGTATTTGGCTTTTATTATAAAGAGGTAATAATGTTTGATTGTACACATCTAAATTTCTTATATTTATATATACAAAAGTATAAATATAACTATACAAAATATATGAAAGCCAAGAATTTTATACGCATAATTAATGAAAACAACTTAAAAGTTTTCACTTAAAATGATGCAGTAAAGATAATAAGAAAGCCATCAAATTATGTTTGAACCGGCCAACGTTTTTCATTTAATTATCTATCATTTAGTTCATTTTTAACAGGTTATCCACTTTAATTCTCAAATTTTTGTCTAATTTCTCTAAATATCTTTGTAATTTTTCTTTATCTAATCTTTTTTCCATTTTTTCTAAAACTTCTTTTGTTATTTTAACCTTGAAATAAACAAAGTCTATCAACGTCTTTTCCACATCAGAAACAGGAATGAATGAACTGCCAATACGCTTTGCTTCGTAGCCGAAGAACATCTTTCTTTGTATACGCCTCACAACTACATTCCTCCCCAGTATACTTCTAACTCCAGTCCTAACCTTCCTTGTGGTTATTATCACAGGGTTAGTTTGCTGTTCCCACAGGCCATGCAAAGATAGGGCTTCCTGTAAGCCATAATAAAAAGGCTCAAATATAAAGCCTATTGCATCCAAGTTGCTGTTAAATGAGTAATATCCTCTTTTCAACCTCCTTATTTTTCCCTTTCTTTCCATTGCATAAAGCATTAATCTTGCGTATTCCTTGGTGGCTCCCTTCTGCATTAAAAACAACTCTGCATCCTTTATGGAGAAGTAATTTCTATCCTTGAAATATTCAATGAATTCTTCCCTGTATTTTACCTTGCCCATGCATTCAATACCTCCAACATTTCTTCAAATGTCGGCACTTTGCCTTCATAGATTATTGCCTTAAGATCATTTTCATCTACTGGTTTCTTTATTTTTGACAGATAAGTTTTAACAGAATCCTTTACATTCCTATCATTTACAAACCTGGAAAGAAAATAGACATCGTATATATCCCTTACTTTAAGTCTGTCGTTATAAGCTGCCATCTTTTCTAGGAGCAATTCCTCTGGCCTTAATGTCAATACATCTATTTGATTGCCGTTTACTTTTTGGTATGCCTTTAATGTTCCTTTTACGTTCTTTCTTGTTATCTCCAAGCTCATTTTTGCATTGTTATCCGATATCTGGGAAAACAAAGTGCTTTCAGTCTGCCTAAATTTGAATAAGATTAAGCCTCTCTTCTTTAACTCATTTTCAAGCAACACCTTAAAGTCTTCTTTATAATCTGCGTATAGATCAATATCCTCTGAAAATCGCTTACCCCCATAACATCGCCATATAGCAGTTCCTCCATGTATAACAGCATTTTGCAGCAGAGAATACACTACCTCTATGGCTTCGTCCTGCAATTCAGCAAGTTCCTTCTGCGATTCTCTTTTCAGCTTGTAAATTATCGGCAATTCCATAATGAACCTTAATTATACATATATATAATTATCGTTAATTCTATAAAAGCCTTTATGAAGGCACATAGTCAAAATTCTTTTTTTTTGAAAGAATGGCTTAATTGGAAAGATAAAACAATTCTTTCTATTTTTAAATGGAGTTCTCATCAACGAAATCAGCAAGTTCTTGCGCTTCTTCCTTAGTCAGCAATCCAAAATCCGAAAGGGCACTTATATACGCCATCCATTCTATCAGACCGTCCCATGAAAACTCCTTTCTATACGTCTTATCCAAGGCCTTTTTTATCTTTTCCAGAACCTGTTCCTTTACTTTTTCCATGTTCTCTAATTTCTATGCTTATGACATTAAATTAACACTCCTATAAATAAAAAGCTTATTCCAAAAATGAAAACTTTAATTTAAAAATTGCAATTTTATTTTTATATTTAATTTATTTAAATCAAAAAAGACTAAAATCAATGTGAAAGGAAAAATAATATCCTTAGCAATAGTGCTTGTCATTGTAGTGGTTATAATAGCTTTTGTATTAAGCAAATACGTCATGAAACCCAGTAGTACTACTCCTTCAAACTATCCTACGCCTGCAAGCACATTATCAGCATTGCTGTCAAATTCGCAAGCAAGCTATAACACTGCTGGCAAGTTCGGATTGACATACAAACTGTATTTCGTAAATACCTCAAGCGGAGAGAACTACACGGGAAATTACTCCTTCTTTAATAACGGAAATTCATTTAATATTTCTCTTTATTCTTTACAGCAGTTATTGCCAAATGTTGTAAAGGTAGAGCATGTTTATTCAACATTTAACTCTACAAAGATATCGCAATGCTCAAAAACCTACTTTGCCAACACGAGTGTGGTTAACAGCACATTGATAGCAGCAATAAACAAAGCAAACGCCAATTCAACTGAAAAATGCTCTTTACCTCTTAGCATACCTTCAAATATAAGCGCATTCGATGCAGCTTATTCAATAAACACACTTCCAGTGGTTCTCTTCACACCTATTGCGGGCTATACGATTTATTACTTTGATCCAAACATAATATTTGCTAACAGCACCATCACTTCATTGGGCCAGAGAAGTTATCTTAGACAAGGCTGCAATTTGTACAACATAACTATAAAAAGTTACCCTGAAAACGTGACACTAATAGAATGCATTTCGGACAAATTCGGCTTGCCTTTGTCATCTGTTGAGGAATCCAGCAACCAAGTCTTAATGTCTACCAACATTTCGTCATTTGGAAGCTAAAAGACTACAATATGCAAATTTATATTCTATAAAAGTTATTAAGCTTAGATAGTATGGTTAAAAATAGCAAATCATCGAATAGATTAAAATATGTCTATCTAGTTATTTTTATTGTATTAATAACCAGCATATTTGTATCTTATTACGAAGGGTATAGTTTAGGTTATTCTTCGAATAAAAGTTTAGCAACCTCTTTGTCAAATCAAATTTCAAGCTTAAACAATAATATTAGTAATTTAAACGCTTCTTTAAACAGCAAAATAAAAAACATATCAAAAGAGTATGGCAATGAACTAAACAGTTATAACAAATTGCTTAATAATTATATTTTACTCAATGAAACAACTAATTTTAATGCAAACTTAACTATTTTTGGAAATTATTCATTCGATTTGCCTGCTTTTAACAATAACACACAAACCCCTGGAATGTATTATTTTGACCCATTTAATCTTCCTTTTAATGGTTATGCTATAATTAATGTCTATAATGCAAGTAATTGTGCTTTGGCTCCGATTATATTTGGAAGTCTCGGTTACGGAGATGGCCAATTATTCGAGTTTAATGGCAATGATTACTGTATTAGTTATTCAACTGGGTCTAATGTATATCTTTTTACACCAATTTCTAGCGGAAACAACAGTATATCATTTTACAATTATGATGGAACTCCTGAGAAGCTAACAATGAATTTAATTTATATTGCAACGTTTAAAAAATAAAATCTTATATTTCAATTACATTAAAGTTTTCCATCCCTTTTACCATATCTAAATCATTTATTATCAACTGTGCATTAGTGCTAATCATGTACTTTAACAACTGTAAACGCGCTTCTTCATTGAGATTCTCAAACAAATCATACGTAACAATACATTTATGACTTAAAGAAGCAGATTCACTTTCATTGGCATTATATTTTACAGTTTCTCCCTTCGCAATAGTTACCTCAACCTTTCCCGGCAAATGAAAATGATTAAATATTGGGTCTGCTTCAAATACCCTACCTAAAACTATGCTCATAAGATGTCTTCTATCTCCTTTTTTACTTATAACAACATTCAAATTCTTAAAATGTAAGACTTTTTCACCCTGCCCCAATAGCCCAGTTACAGACATACTCTCTATTTTTACAGGCAAAGTTATTGTAGTTTTACCAAAAGAATCCAGCAGATACTTCTTTGGTTCAAACTTTCCGAAATAAGGAATTCTTGCCCTTAAAGATTCTTCCGCAACCAGTGAGAGGTTAAGTCCTGCCTTTTTTGCCGCTGCCACAAGATCCTTATCAAGGTAAAGAAGCGTGTTTCTTTTGTTTGTCATTATTACATATGTACATATGTATTTATAAACTTTTCATTTTATATTAAATTTAATAAAATTCTCGTTAGATTTTATTATTAGTTCTGTAAATATTTACTATTTATACAATAATAATTAGTATTTAATATAAGATATTCCATGAAAAACAAACATGTTGCGGAAGAAGCAATAGTAACTGGAGATTTTGGCGAGGCGGCTGTTGCTTTAGCCTTATCTAAAAAGGGCATTATGGTATTAAGATCACAAACCATTGGAATAGATTTATTGGCGATAGATAATTCTAAAGCTGTTTTTCCAACAGATAGGCTCATTGGAATAAGCGTAAAAACAAGATTAACTGAGTCGCCCTCCTTAAATGTAGAAAAAGATATAAAAAAGCTAAAAAGAATAGCTAGGGAATGGAAATTTGATCCCTGGTTTGCTTTTTTAGATGCAGAAAATTTGTACATCTTCCCCATAAATGAAACTAAAAATAAAGAAGTTCTAACAAACTCGGGTGCTATATCCTTCTCAAAATTAAATAATAAAACCGATGTTTTACATTTTAAATGGAAAAAATTTGAGTATAAAAGAAGCAAAAAAATCTAGGGCTATAATTTAAATAGACGCAATAGAACCATAATGCGCCAAAACTAAAAATTTAATAAATTGCAATGCATAAAAAATATATGAGAGCTGCTGATTACCTAATTATAGATGAAAACAAGATAATAAAAGACTTGGAATGGAATGCCGGCAGTTTTCTTACATGCCCTCAAACAAGATATGGGCTAAAATTAGTAGAAAACTCCAATTTTTCCATTGAAGAAATACGCAGAATATATGATGTTTGTTCTATTGAGTTTGCTATACTTTATGTTAAGGACTTTGCTAAATATGGCGAGCTAACATATGAGAGGCTTCTAAAGGGAGAAGAATTCAACTACTACAAGCTTGTCAGAACGGAGGATTACTACAATATACTCAATACTTTATGGCCAGAACAGGCTGTAAAATTCATTATAACTGAACTACCTATGATAAAATACCTAAAAAACAAGGGATATGACATTAAACTGAAGCGTTACGTAGAATTCCTTACCAGAAACATTAAATATGGAAAAATCAATGAAAACATAAAATTAATGAAGGAAAAAGTGGAACTTTACAAAAGCTATCCTGATCTTTACTGGGATGAGAATACTGGCTTAGATTAAAACTAATAAAAAATAATCAATAATAAACACTTTTTAAATAGTTATATACGTATATCCCCAAATTCATACCGATTGCTTAAAATTGTATTATTTAATTAACTAATGCTTTCTTTAAAGTATTGACTCATAAGATGAATATAAAAAGGGTGTGAACTATAAAATTAATGGATAAAAATAAGAAAAAATTTAAGCTTTATGGCAGCGCTATCTGAAAAATCAATTACCGCTATGTTAAGAAACGGGGAATCAAACAGACTTGAACTAAAAGCAAAATTTGGCTTTAAAGATGAACTTAAAAACAAAAATTTAGAGGAGATATGTGCTTTAATGAATACTGATGGTGGCTATTTATTTTTAGGTATAAATGATGACAAGACTATTTGTGGAATCGAAGAGGAGTTATCTAATATGTCCAAAGGAAACGATGGTTATATAAGAGGAATCGTTGAAAGTTTAAATACTAAGTTTGGACCAACTGCATCTTTATTAATTAGTATTAGGATACAGACATATAAAAACAAAAAGATATGTATAATATATGTTAAAAAATCTTCAAAACCAGTATTTATAAATGAAAATGGTAGAAACAAATTTTTTATTAGACAACAAAACAGTATAAAAGAGTTAGATGCTAAGTACACTAATGAGTATATAAAAGAAAACTTCAATAAAAATTCAAATAAGAAGTTATCTAAATCTCTAACATATAAAAATATAAAAAGTATTAAGAAACAAATTAAACTTTCACAAAAAGCTTTTGAAAGTTTTCTGTCAAAATACTACAAATGGAATTTTGCAGATCCAAAAAACTTAAAATCTGACCCAAACAAACTGATTTATAAGATACACATTATAAAAAATTATTTTATTTTGATATACAGTAGAATCTTTAAAAATCAAAACATAAATAAACCGGAAATAAAACAACCCATAACTGTTGTATGCTGTATAAAATTTAAAAATAGATTCGAACTAGTAGCAGATCCTAAATATATAGAAAAAGCGGGGAACTGGCGTAAAAATTTACATCTGGCAATAGAAGAACTCAAAAAAACTGAAGGCGTTTTATTTTTAAATCAAGCATTGAAGTTACTTGGATTAAAATCTAAATCACAATGCGTACTAAATATGATTAAATATATTGGTACAGGTAACTATAAGTTTGGTCCTCAAAATATAATATCAGTACGTTTTATTTTAGAAACTGGGGAAATTTTCCGTTGTAACTTGGTATTAAGCAGAACTACTGAAAGGCAAATAATTAAAAAAGAGCTAATAAAAGAAATTAGTAAATTAAAACAGGCTAATTATAGATTAGAAGTACTCCCAAACTATCTTCATAGAAAAGGTTTGTATATAAAGTTTATATAAATATTATAAAATTATTGCTTTTCTGTAATTCTACTTAATTTTTTATAAGAATTTAAATTCAATAATAAATGAGTTAACTACGAGATATGAGAAAATCACATATAAAGAGGTAAAAATATACAATAAAGAAAAGAAGGATTATCATTTACTTATTTTCAATGGAAATTTATATAAAATTGATTCAATTTCGAAGTATATACACAATAACGAGGGATATGTTGGAATTTGCAATCGTGAAAATATGGAGCAATATATTTTATCAAGATTATTAAAAAATAAGATCTTAGAGAGATAATATAAAAAATCGCAACTTGATAGTTTTAAAGATATAATTTAAATTTATATTAAAAGCCTTAAATATCAAAATGCCTATATACTAAAATGAATGATGTAGAACTAGTTTGGAAAAACAAGAAAACGGAAGTAGAAAAAATTTCTCTTCCTTTTCAAAAAATTGAGGAAGTCAATCTATCTAGGACTTCAAAAGGAACACTATTACCTGAACTAAGAGAGAATGAAGAAGTTCTGTGGAAAAACAAATTAATCTGGGGCGATAATAAATATGTTATAAATTCGCTTCTTAAGGATCCTGCGATCGCTGGAAAAATAAAATTAATTTATATAGATCCCCCTTTTTTTACCGGCACCAACATGAATATAAATATTAATATTGGTAATAAAACGGAGCTTACAAAACAACCATCTGCAATAGAAGAAGTGGCTTATAGAAATATGTGGAAGGAAGGCGTTTCATCCTTTTTACAATATATATATGAACGAATAAAAGTTATGCGAGAATTGCTGGCTGATGATGGCTCTATATATATAAGATTTGATTATCATTATTCTCATTATATAAAAATAATATTAGATGAAATATTTGGATATGACAATTTTAGAAATGAAATAGTTATTAACAGAACTTTAGCCAAACAACCAGCAAAGAATAATTTTACACAGCAAACAGAATCTCTATTCTTCTATGGAAGAACGGAAAATAACTTTTTTAAACAAGTTAAGACAAAAATAGAGCCAAAATGGTATCCTCTTCTAGATTTTCCTCGGGCTGACGAAAAGCCAAGAACTGTTAAAAATGTGGTCTTTTACCCTCCAAAAGGAAGAAGATGGGCACTTTCCCAGGAAAATATAGATCAGCACAAAACGCGAATTAATATTGACAAAGATTATATAGACTGTAGAGGAAAAAAGATAAAAGGATACCCAGAGCTTCTTTATGATGAAAAAGTGGTTAGAAACGACTGGCTAGACATAAAAGGTTATGGTCAATCTACAGGATACCCTACCGAAAATTCAGAAGACCTACTTAGTAGAGTTATAAGTGCTAGTTCAGAAAAAGGTGATATAGTAGCAGACTTCTTTGGAGGATCAGGAACTACAGCTGCGGTAGCAGAAAAACTAAATAGAAAATGGATAATATGTGATATTGGTAGGTTTTCAATACACACCATAAGAAAACGCTTACTTGAAATTCCAACATGCAAGCCATTTGAAGTCTTAAACATGGGAAAATATGAGCGACAACAATGGATATCTGAGGCAACAAAAGGCGACTATAAGGCATATGTATCCTTTATTTTGCAGTTATATGGTTCTAAACCCCTCAATAATTTCAATTTTATAGATGGCAAAAAAGGAAACAAGGCAGTACATATAGGTCCTCTCGATTCTCCTGTTCTTAAAAATGAGATATATGATACTTTAAAAGAATGTAAAAATGCAGGATTTAGCGGATTAGATATTCTTGGATGGGAATGGGAACTTAGCCTTAATGATTTAATAATAAAAGAAGCTAAAGATGACTTTGATATAAGTTTATCTTTAAAAACAATACCTAGAGAAGTCATGGATAAACGCGCCACCGATGCTGGAGATATTCAATTTTATGAATTGGCTTATCTAAAGGCGAGTTTAGAAAATAATAAAAGTGGAACCAAGATTAAGCTAGATGAATTTGTAATACCAAATGTAGATGAATTGCCAAAAGAAGTAAGAGCTAAAGTAAAACACTGGAGTGATTACATAGATTATTGGGCAGTGGATTGGGACTTTACTGAAACCTTTCATAATGAATGGCAGACGTACAGAACTAAGCAGGATAAAAATTTAGAGCTAGAAACACCGGTTCATACTTATGATAAAAAAGGAAAACATAGGATAATGATAAAAGTAATAGATATCTTTGGTAATGATACTAGTACAATAAGGGAGATATTAACATGAGCAACCCATTTGAAGAACCAAAAGACCGCGTAAACTCTGCATCGCCTTTAGTGCCTAAAATAAGAGAAGAAGTTAATAGGTGGAGAAAAAATGGATACCTTGGAGCATCAGAAACAACAGCAACTTTATTAAATTTTTGGTTCAATGAAGAGCATAAACAGAATGATAAATTTTTCAGGTATTATTTTTGTCAACGAGAGGCTATAGAAACTCTAATCTACCTGTATGAAGTCAAAAAAACCAGGAGCCTAGCACAGTTAGTACGATCTTATGATACCACAAAAAAGGTAGCTTATAACCCAAATGAAGACTTATTCACTAAATATTG
>JAJZKH010000020.1 GCA_021850955.1 Microcaldota archaeon | reverse complement strand
AAGAAGTTTATCAGATTTATTCATATTCAAACTTACTCCTTCAAAATCTCTTTTTGTCCTATTATAATAAGTCATGGAATTTGTATGATAACAGTTCTCTGAGTTATAAGAACTTGATAAATCAGGTATTTGTTTAAATCTAAATGCCTTTCTTAAACGAGTATCAAAAACTTTGAATGTACTTAATTGTCTATTTTTATTTAAAGAATCAGTATCAATTTTTTGTTGCATTTAAGCACTTACATCAATTTTTTTTGTGAACCGAGACCCTTTAATTCATCTTCATTTACACCTAATTCTTTTAAAATTTTAAGTGTTGCTGGTATTATTTGATGATTTATGTAATACTCTGGATCATAATTTTCAGCAAACTCCTCCAACTCTGCCTTTTCTGAAATTGTAGAGCCATTCCTAGTTATTACATAACTTATCGTTGCGCTTTCCATATCGCTTTTTTGTTTTTGGCCTCTTGAAATTGCCTTTTTAACTGCTGCTAATTCAGGTGACATTGAGTCATAATTATCTATTTTTTTTCTTAATTGAGTCTGAATTACAAGATCTTTTATAGGAACTGTACCTTCTCTAAGATTTTTAATAACGTCTTTAACTATAGCAATTGCATTTTCTTTGCTTCCTGAATGAAGAATCGTTTCTAAAACTTGCTTTTGAGTATTTCTTGAAACAACTGACCAATCCCTGCGGACAAGTTCAAAACCCTTTATTTTTATCCTGCCTGATTCAGAAAGCATCGCATATTTTTTCTTAGCTCCTTTTGAAGATTCACCACGTTTGCCAACAAAAACTCCTCTTTTGTAAAAATCCTCTAACTCCAATTCCATAGATTCTGGGAGTGATTCATTTACATCTTTTTGAAAAGCTAGGGCGTCTTCCTTTGTTTTATTACCTATCTGGAGGAAAATGCTATCTGTATCTGCGTAGAGAACCTTAAAGCCATGTTTTTCTGCAGATTCCATTGTTTTTTTAATGTACTCTCTTCCAAAAGCCGTAACACTTTCTGCAGATTCACGGGAGTACCAACGTGATCTTGCATAGCCTAAATATCCATAAAAAGAATTTGCAAGTATCTTTAAAGCTGTTGAACGCGCCCCAAGTGATTTATTATCTGGATCTTTCTTGTATGCTTTTTTAACTTCAGATCTTTGTTCAATCAAAATTTTAAGAACTTTTGGTATTATGCCAATAGGCGTTTTCAAAAACAATGCCTTTGTTGGTGATTCATATACATCTGATGTTTTATCTTTTGTAAGACATGAAGGGTCTATATTATGGGCTATGATTATAGATGGATACAATCCTCTAAAATCAAAAACAATTATATTATCATATATTCCAGCTTCTGGAGTTTTTACAAATGCTCCCTCTATTGGATTGCTATTTCTCCATACTATCTCTCTATCTGTAGGTTTGTTAGGTATAAGTTCATTATTTTCATGAGCATATCTCATTAATATATACTCAACTAACTGGCCAGTTGTAGAGATGCATGTCTCAGCTATAGTACTTCCAGAAACTTTCGAAAGCTCTATCTCTAGAGGTATAAAAAATTTATATAACTCTTCTAAAGCTAATGAATCTGCAAGGGAATAATCGGCGAGGTTTTCTATTCCTTCTTTGGGCCCGTCCCAAATCTGCCATATGTTTAATCTATCTACCATTTTTTTGGTATCTCCAGTCACTGCTGCATATATCTCACTCAGCGTAAATCTATTTGCTCTAATTAATTTTTCAGAGGCTCCAACCACAGAAACAAACTTCGCAACGTTATAAACATCAATATTTGATCTGCCTGGAATTTTTATTGCCTCTAATAATCCATGGTGTTCCTGTTTAGGTACATCATCATATCTACTGATATTGAATGATGCTTTTGTAACGGCTGAGCGTTTAATCAAATAAGGAATATCAAAATTTGAAGAGTTATAACCTACTATAAAATCGTAATCATTTTCTTTTATTAAGTTGGTGAAGTAATTGATCATTTCTTTTTCTTTTGGAAATGTTTTAACAAATTTTTTATTAATTGGTTTTGTAGTTATAACCTCCTTATTTATCCCATCTGAGTAACTTATCATTATAGCTGGATCAATTTCTGGTCTTGGAACTCCTAGGGGATTATAAGTTTCTATATCAAAACATAAATATTTTAATGATTTATTAGAAGTTTGAGAATTTTCTATTTTTTTAATATATAGTAATTTTTCATTTTCTTCACATGATATTTTTACTCCTGATAAAGGTATGATATTTTTATCTATCAAATATCTTTTCCAAAATAAAATATCATACTCATATCTTTTTCCAAATTCAGATAAAACTTCGCTTAAACGAGATACATCTCTAGTATTTTTAACATAGACCTTATAAGCTGTAATTAGTATTCCTTTTAATTTTATACTTACTTTTTCTACTTTTTCTGGATATACTAATCTATCTTCATAATTCTCTTTAAAATTTAAAATAGATTCTTCCTTAACTTGTTCGTTATTTGGTATTATATAAAAATAAGGTAAGAAGGAATTATCAAAAAGAGTATATATTTTTTCATCAGATTTCAATGTTAAACGTATAACGCTTCTTTCTGAGACAACAATATAATCAATATCTATGATAATTCCTTCTAAATCCAAGTGCTTCGTCCTCTCTTAATTATATGGCGTTATTACTGAGATTCTTGTAGTTTTGCTCTTGATATAGGAATTGGAGCTGCAAAACCCATTGAGTATGCAACCAATGTACCTCTTGAACCACATTCAAAGTTTACAAGATTTATAACGTCCTCTGCAAATTTTAATGGTAATGTCTTTTTGGATTTCCATGTATTTTCTATTTCATCAGAATCTTTCTTTGATTCTTTTGCTATAACTTTTCCAGAAATTGTAAGTTCACCTACCTTAGATGCTTTATTTGAAGATCCACCTTCGTATATTGCAACAAAAGTAAAACCTACATTTATTGAATCTGATTTAACATTAACATCATCGAAGTTAATATTAAACTTCATATTTGATATAGCATCAAGAGTTTCTCTTTTAGCTTCTACCTTGCTTACTTCTATTCCTGTTATCATATAATCACTTTATACATATAAGACTTATAATTATAAAATACTTTTTATTTTTAAAATAATCTTATATTTTTTATTAAAGTGACAAGTAATGTAGCATAGTATTTAATAATTCAACGTATGTAAACATATTAGGGCGTTTGGGGTAATTGTATAGCAGGAAGGGCAATATTTAACAATTGTATAATGTTTATTGCTGAGGTCAAAAGGATAGCTGCAAAGAAAAAACTTTCTAAAGAAGAAATGGAGATTATGAAAAAAGCAGCAGTAGTAGCCGCAATTTCTTCTAATCATTCCTGGAAAACTTATAAATATCTACATAATTACTGTGAATTTGATAGAGACGCTATGGTGACTGAATCTGAAATTGCGTTTAATAAATCCTGGAAAGAAATAACAGAGGCAGATGTAGAAGAAGTAGTAAATGGCGAATATAATAAACATTATTTATCTAATTGGATGTTTTATGCTCTTGATGAAAAAAAGAGAAAAGATTTCTCTACTTATTTTGAAAAATTAATAAAAGACCAAGAACATGGTCTTGAACCTATCCAAAAAGAACAATGAACTCTTCAATAAGTAATAATAATGAATAATATTATAACCATATGTGTAACTCTGGGCATGTGGCGTAACTTGGATAGCGCATCTGGCTTCGGACCAGAGGGTTACGGGTTCAAATCCCGTCATGCTCGCTATTACAAAATAATATTTGTAAAAACATAGATTCTACATTTAGAAAAAATTAACTTCTAAGTACCTAAATTTAATTTACGAAAAATAAATAACTTCAAAAATACTAAATTATATGCAGCAACTTGTGTCTTTGATATTTCTAAAGAAAGACTGAGCAACTATTTTTAATGACTCTGACATGGTTGGGAATACATGTACTGTATCTATTACGTCCTCTATAGTATATCTATTTTTTAATATCATTACGGCCTCATTTATAATTTCAGCTGCCAACGGAGAAAGTATCTGCACACCAAGAATAACATGAGTTTTTGGATGCGCAACCATCTTTATCATACCTCTTGTATTACCAATTATGATAGCTTTCGGCACATCTTTAAATTTAATCACTCTACACGTACAAACATTAAATTTTTCAATTACCTCCTTTTCTGTTATACCGACACTTGCAAACTGGGGATCTGTGAATATAGCCTTTGGTATAATATCTTTATTTATTTTTTTATGAAAGCCTAAAAGCGCATTTTCTGCGGCATACGTGCCCTCCCTAGCAGCTAAAGATTCTAGCATGGGCTCTCCAGTTACATCACCCGCAGCAAATATATCTGGATTATTTGTTTTCATTTCAGAATTAGTTATTATCTCTCTCTTAGAGCCAAGTTTAATTTTAGCATTTTCGATATTTAATGAATTTGTATTTGGAGTTCTTCCTGTAGCAAATAGAATTGATGATGCTTGAAACACAGTGGGTTTACCATTAACCTCAGCATTCACAATAACTTGATTGTTTTTAGCATCTTTTTCAAAGCTTTTAAGAGCAACATTTGTATGTATTGTTATTCCATCTTCTTCTAGATAAGATTTGAGAGCATTTGACATTTCCGGTTCAGCTTCTGGTATAAGTAATGGATTTCTTTGTAAAAGAGTTACTTTAGTTCCAAATCTATTATAAATCTGTGCAAATTCTAAACCCAGAGCACGACCTCCAATAACTATGAGTGATTTTGGAATCTCTTTTTGCTCAAGACCTTCTATATTTGTCCAGTAGTTTATACTTTCTACTCCTTCTATTTTAGGTATTGATGGACTAGCGCCAGTTGCAATAATAAATTTTTTACCTAAAATAACTGTTTTACTTTTATTATTATGTTTAACTTCTACTTCTTTTTCAGAGATAAAGCTAGCCATCCCTTCATACAACTCTACGTTTTTCAGCTTGCTTAAAACATTTTCATATTTTCCATACCTCAGATCCTCTACAAGCTTCTTTTTATTCTCCATTATTTTAGAGAAATTGAATTCTTCGTCATGTTGAAGTATTGTATTTTTTCCTAAATTATGATTTCTTGTATTTTTTATAATTTCTCCGCTAACAAGAAGCCTTTTGCTTGGAACACAGCCAACATTAACACACGTTCCACCTATAGTACCTCCTTTTATTATGGCGGTTTTCTTACCGAGTTCATCTGCCTTTATGGCTGCAGCAAAAGCGGCTGCTCCATTACCAACTATAACCAATTCGTATTCTGTATTTTTTCTTTTTGGCATTATATCAACATTTACATAATTTTATTTAAGTAATTTTAAACTGTTTTTAGATTAAATCACTTTTTCAAACTTTTCATAAATTCTAGTAATTGTATGTAAAGTAAATATATATAAATCTTCATATGTAAATATTAACATATGAACAGTTCAGATAATGTGCTTGTTTTTAAGGCACTTGCAAACTCCGTGAGACTTAAAATTATTGATACATTATTAGATGGACCGAAAAATGTCGAATCAATTTGTATTAAAGTAGGTGAAACTCAATCAAGAGTTTCGCATGAGCTTTTCTGCTTGAGAAACTGCGGTTTTGTAAAACCGCCATAATAAAAGGAGGTACTATAGGTGGAACGTGTGTTAATGTTGGCTGTGTTCCAAGCAAAAGGCTTCTTGTTAGCGGAGAAATTATAAAAAATACAAGAAATCATAATTTACGAAAAATAAATAACTTCAAAAATACTAAATTATATGCAGCAACTTGTGTCTTTGATATTTCTAAAGAAAGACTGAGCAACTATTTTTAATGACTCTGACATGGTTGGGAATACATGTACTGTATCTATTACGTCCTCTATAGTATATCTATTTTTTAATATCATTACGGCCTCATTTATAATTTCAGCTGCCAACGGAGAAAGTATCTGCACACCAAGAATAACATGAGTTTTTGGATGCGCAACCATCTTTATCATACCTCTTGTATTACCAATTATGATAGCTTTCGGCACATCTTTAAATTTAATCACTCTACACGTACAAACATTAAATTTTTCAATTACCTCCTTTTCTGTTATACCGACACTTGCAAACTGGGGATCTGTGAATATAGCCTTTGGTATAATATCTTTATTTATTTTTTTATGAAAGCCTAAAAGCGCATTTTCTGCGGCATACGTGCCCTCCCTAGCAGCTAAAGATTCTAGCATGGGCTCTCCAGTTACATCACCCGCAGCAAATATATCTGGATTATTTGTTTTCATTTCAGAATTAGTTATTATCTCTCTCTTAGAGCCAAGTTTAATTTTAGCATTTTCGATATTTAATGAATTTGTATTTGGAGTTCTTCCTGTAGCAAATAGAATTGATGATGCTTGAAACACAGTGGGTTTACCATTAACCTCAGCATTCACAATAACTTGATTGTTTTTAGCATCTTTTTCAAAGCTTTTAAGAGCAACATTTGTATGTATTGTTATTCCATCTTCTTCTAGATAAGATTTGAGAGCATTTGACATTTCCGGTTCAGCTTCTGGTATAAGTAATGGATTTCTTTGTAAAAGAGTTACTTTAGTTCCAAATCTATTATAAATCTGTGCAAATTCTAAACCCAGAGCACGACCTCCAATAACTATGAGTGATTTTGGAATCTCTTTTTGCTCAAGACCTTCTATATTTGTCCAGTAGTTTATACTTTCTACTCCTTCTATTTTAGGTATTGATGGACTAGCGCCAGTTGCAATAATAAATTTTTTACCTAAAATAACTGTTTTACTTTTATTATTATGTTTAACTTCTACTTCTTTTTCAGAGATAAAGCTAGCCATCCCTTCATACAACTCTACGTTTTTCAGCTTGCTTAAAACATTTTCATATTTTCCATACCTCAGATCCTCTACAAGCTTCTTTTTATTCTCCATTATTTTAGAGAAATTGAATTCTTCGTCATGTTGAAGTATTGTATTTTTTCCTAAATTATGATTTCTTGTATTTTTTATAATTTCTCCGCTAACAAGAAGCCTTTTGCTTGGAACACAGCCAACATTAACACACGTTCCACCTATAGTACCTCCTTTTATTATGGCGGTTTTCTTACCGAGTTCATCTGCCTTTATGGCTGCAGCAAAAGCGGCTGCTCCATTACCAACTATAACCAATTCGTATTCTGTATTTTTTCTTTTTGGCATTATATCAACATTTACATAATTTTATTTAAGTAATTTTAAACTGTTTTTAGATTAAATCACTTTTTCAAACTTTTCATAAATTCTAGTAATTGTATGTAAAGTAAATATATATAAATCTTCATATGTAAATATTAACATATGAACAGTTCAGATAATGTGCTTGTTTTTAAGGCACTTGCAAACTCCGTGAGACTTAAAATTATTGATACATTATTAGATGGACCGAAAAATGTCGAATCAATTTGTATTAAAGTAGGTGAAACTCAATCAAGAGTTTCGCATGAGCTTTTCTGCTTGAGAAACTGCGGTTTTGTAAAACCGAATAGGAATGGAAAGATGATAATATACGAATTAAATAAGGCTTCTGTCATGCCACTTTTAGACGCTGCAGAAAAACATGCGTTGTTATTTTGCAAGGAGCTAAAGAGCTGCAATATTCTTTCAGAGATAAAGGAAAATGTTCAAAGCATTTATAATAAATAAGGCAACTATATGTCGAGTAAATGTAAATTTTGTAATAAAAAAATGGAGTCAGATTCCGGACTTCTAATGCATTTTAATGACAAGCATAAATCAGAAAAAGGTAACTTAAATATCGATGAAATAAAGAAATCAGGCATAAGTTCACGAATCTTGTTAATAATAATCATTATAGCATGTTGTGGCGTTTCTCTTATAATAATAACTTTGAGTAGTATTGGTATTTTCGGTTTCTTTGGATCACAAACAACCGGTGCTCAATCAACATATAAAATAACAAATGTTAAGGTAGGTGAAGTAGCTCCAAACATTCCTATAAAACTAACAAATGGTACTAGTATAACTCTCGATAGCCTTAGAGGACGTCCGGTAGTGTTGTGGTTTATAACTACATGGTGTCCATCCTGTCAAGATAGTGAAAGTATTTTAGCATATGATGGATACCTCAAGCAGTTATATGCAAAGGGAGCAGTTCTTGTAACTGTAGAACTTTATAACGATTTAGGCAATAATGGGCCATCTATATCTAATTTCGCATTTCAATATGGTGGAAACCTAGTACAGAACAAAAGTTGGCTACTATATGGAACATCAAGTCTTAATGCAACATATTCATATGATCCAAAGGAGTACTTAGAAATATACTATGTACTAAACTCTAATGGAACTATAATAAATACCTCCTACACTGGACTTGTAAATAATATACAAAATGTTTTACAGGAGGTATAGATACATTAATCTAAAGATTTTTAGCTTAGATAAAATTTGATTTTATGCCTTTATTGGAATATGAACGTACTGTAATGCAAGCAACACTTAATGACAGACGTTATGTTTTTCTGTTAGTCGCATTATCAGCGATATTCACTGCAATTTACCTTGTTCTTTTGCCATCACTTCCAAATGGAACTATAAATCCGATATTCATAGAGTTTATTACACCTGTACAAATAATCTTCTCATTTGTATTTGGAATTATGATAAGTATAATGATAACGATTAATTTATACGCTAGAAAATTAAAAATACACACATCAAAAAGCGGGACTGTTGCAGGAGTACTTGTTGGTACATTAGTTAACGCTTTATGTTGTACTCCTATAATACCCTCTATCTTAGCAGTTTTAGGTGCATCTACACCTGTTTTATTTGCATATTCGCCACACATACAGGCCTTCTTCGAACAAAGCTATCCTTACTTTTATCTTCTATCTTTTTTTATTTTTCTTGCAGCTTTCCATTATACTGCTAAAAATATCTCCTGCTGTAAAAAAGGTTAAAACATGAAGAAAATTTTGCTATTTTTTGTAGCTATCCTAATACTCGCATTCGTATTATTTGACAAAACAACATCACAAACACATCAGAATAATTTAGGGATTAATCTTGGCCAAGTTGCACCTAATATATCTATAAAACTAGTAAATGGAACCAACGTTACTCTGGACGAATTTCGTGGTAGACCTGTGGTGCTTTGGTTTATAACAACCGGATGTTCCTCTTGTTCACAGAGTTCACAATTATTAAAATCACAGTATTATAATCAGATTCATTCCAAAGGTGCAGTAATACTTACAGTAAATCTTTATGATAATTTAGGGACTGATGGCTTTTCTTTGAAATTTTTTGCTAATAGTTATGGTTATAGTTTAAACAAAACAGGTTGGATTTATGGGACAACGACTCAGAATGCAAGCTACGATTATGATCCAAACGCATATTTAGATATCTATTATGTTATAAATTCAAATGGAACCATAATTAATGAAGGTAGTCCGTTATCAACTAATCTTAATGGTATAGTTTCTTCTTTATAATTATTTTCTATAATTTTTTTGCAGTATGTATTAAATGAAGTTTGATTAAAATAAGTATATAGCAAGTTATTTTGATTTTTTAAATAAATCTTCAAGTTTTGTTGCTATTTTAAATATGCGCTTTTCTTTTTCTGTTGTCTTGTAGCCTATTGTTCTCTTAGCCCAGATCCACTATGTTGGTTTATTAAGGACTAATATTAAAAGTACATAACAAGGAATTATTAATATTTGTTCATATCTAAAATTAGTTGGGCGCTTTGGGGCATTAGTGGGTTTAAAATCATTGACTTACATACAACCCTCGATATTAATTAAGACAATTAATCAATCATGTGAATATTTAATAATTTTAGTTAATACATAATATTATGTCAAGACTAGAAAATACTCAATTAAGTAAAGAAGAGATATATGAAATCTTAGCTGAAGATAAAATTAATTCTGATATGTTTTGGCTAATTATGAAAAAATCCAATAATTATAAAAATAAATACCTACTAAAATTTAAATCTGATAAAAAATTCAGAAATTTTGTAATTAATAAATCTAAAAATATCTGGAAAAAGATTTAGATAACTTTATAGAAATTGCAAACGTGTTTAGATTTTCTAGAGTAGATATTGAAGAATTTAAATCTTTAATTCTTAAAACGATTATTAAATATTTGAAAGAGTTACATATAGACGATGAAAAACATAATGTTTCTGAAATAGTAAAATTAGTAAAAAGATTTAATTTACAAAGTGAACTTTTGCCAGATTTGTTAAAATATATGAAA
>JAJZKH010000019.1 GCA_021850955.1 Microcaldota archaeon | reverse complement strand
CAGGGTAATTTTGGAGACCCCGCTTCTACTAGTTCCGAATCTGGTTTCGCAGCAGAACGATATACTGAGGCTAAATTATCAGAAATTGCATTAGAACTTTTAAAAGATATTGAAAAAGATACGGTAACTTGGGAAAGTACGTATAATGACAAAGAGAAGGAACCGTTATTTCTTTCTGGGCCATTTCCTAATTTATTGGCTAATGGAGCAAACGGCATTGCAGTTGGTTGGACAACAAATATCCCTCCCCATAATTTGAATGAGCTTATTGATGCTGCACTTATGCTTTTGAGCAATCCAGAAAGTACAGTCATGGATTTGATGTATTATGTCAAAGGTCCTGACTTCCCTACTGGTGGTTTACTCATGAAAGATGGGTTGTTTGATATGTATAGAACCGGAAAAGGAACTTTTACTCTCAGGGGAAAAACGCATTTTGAGACAAATACTCATAATAAAAATCTTATTATTGTTGATGAATTTCCATATCAGGTAAGTAGAGATAAATTTATTGAAAACGTTGCGCAGTTAGTCAATGAACATAAAATAGATGGAATTAGTGATATTATTGATGAATCTGACAGTAAAGATATGGTTAGGGTAGTAATAACCCTAAAAGACAGTGTGGAATCAAATATAATTTTGCATAATCTTTACCAAAAAACTTCTCTGCAAAACACTTATTCAGTCTTGATGTTAACGGTTGTAGAAGGAAGGCCCCAAATTATATCTCTGAAAGAATATTTAGGATGGTATCTGTTAGATCGTAAAAGGATTGTTCTAAAGCGTACAGAATATGAATTAAGAAAAAGAGAAGATCGTATTCATTTGCTAGAAGGATTTATGAAAATTATTCCAGAAATTAATACTGTTGTGGATATTATTAAAGAAAATAGTACTGAAGATTCTGGTGTTCAAGCTCTTATAGAATATTTTCAAATTAGCGAAATACAAGCTAGGGCTGTTATGAATTTTCGTTTAGGTAGACTTACCAGATTAGAGCTTGGTAAGACCGAGCAGGAATATATTTCTTTGATGAAAGAAAGGGATGAATTTTTGCAAATAATACAATCGACAGAGGTTTTAAACCAAACTATACGACAGGAATTACAAGAATTAAAATATAATTGCGGAGATTCCAGGAAAACCACCATATGTGATGAAATCCAGGAAATAGAAATGGAACAGTTGCTTGAGGATAAAAAAGTTTTGCTTAGTTTAACGAATAGAGGTTATATAAAAAGCGTAGATTTGAATGAATATACTACACAATTAAAGGGAGGTATTGGAATCTCGGGAGTTCATTTAATAGATGAAGATGATTTTCTACGTGAAGCTCAATTAGTAGACTTACGTTCTCAAATTTATTTTTTCAGTACTTTGGGAAAAATGTATGTTCTTCCTGCCTGGAAAATACCACAATCCAGTCGTACCGCCAAAGGTGATGCTATAATCAATTTGCTTCATTTACATAATAACGAAAAAATCACTACTTTTGTTCAGTCCAACCCAGAGGATGAATATATTATTATTTTAACAAAGAATGGTTTCCTGAAAAAAATTCCCCAAAAAGAAGAATTGCGTAACGATGGACTTAAGATTATCAGTTTGCAGGAAGGAGATACTATTTTAAATGTTTTATCAACAAAAGAGGATGACAATATAGTTGTCATTGGAACAGCAAGAGGAAAGATATTAAAACTTTTTGCTGATGATATACCAGTTAGAACTCGCGAATCAAAGGGTAGTAAAGGTCTTAATCTAGAAAATGATTATGTTGTATCTATGAAACTATTCCGAAACGAAGAAGCTTATATAGGATTTTTTACCAAACAGGGGTATATGAAAATTAGTTTATTACGGAATTATAGTTTTAAGAAGAGAAAAGGAAGTCCTGTCAAAGCATTAACTTTGCATAATGTGAAAGATGAATTAAGTGATATCATTCCTATTTATGATTTTAATAAGGAAATGTTAATTTGTTCTCAACGAGGACAAATTATTCAATTATCATTAGAAGAGTTTTCCTTACGTGGTAAGAGAGCAAAGGGAAGTACCATTATGAAGATTAAAGAAAATGATGAAGGTTCTTTAATTATTGGCTTGGTTCCTTACAGTTTACAATCTATAGCTGTTGTAGGGGATAGTAATCTAGATGATATATAGGTAAAATTAAACTATGCAAAATAATACAAAAAAAATCCTTCAAGAGCTTCAAGATACGGAAGTGGGCAGAGTCAAGGATTCAAATTTAAGTAGGGAAATGGAAACAGCGTATTTGGAATATGCAATGTCTGTTATTTCTTCTCGAGCATTGCCGGATGTTAGAGATGGTCTCAAGCCGGTTCAAAGACGTATTTTATATGTCATGAATGAAGAAAAATTATATCCAAGCAATAGATTTGTTAAGGTTAATTCTGTAGTTGGCACAGTTATGGGTAAATATCACCCGCATGGAGATTCCAGTATTTATGAAGCCTTGGTACGTTTGGCTCAGAATTGGGTAATGCGTCATCCTCTAGTGTGGCCACAGGGTAATTTTGGCGCTATAGATGGCAGTTCTCCTGCTGCTAGTCGTTATATAGAATGCAAGATGATGCCTATTACAATGGAAATATTGTCTGATATAGATAAAGATACTGTTGAGTTTTCTGCAAACTATGATGGCGAATTAAAAGAACCAACGGTTCTTCCAACGTCAGTTCCATTATTGTTACTGGAGGGAGCAAATGGTATCGCTGTTGGTATGACTACCAACATACCATCACATAATCTGCGCGAATTATGTGATGCCTTAATTCTTTTGTTGCAACACCCTAATGTCAGTCATTCTGATATTCTGCGTATAATTAAAGGTCCAGATTTCTCTACAGGAGGAATTATTTTTGCACCTAATCTTACGGATATCTATAATCGCGGAAGAGGTAAAATAACCGTACGTGCAAAAGTTACCTTAGAAGAAAGTGCTAAAGGAAGAGAGCAAATTGTTATCCATGAAATTCCGTACGGAACCAATACTACAAACATCATATCTAAAATTGTGGAACAAGCCACTGAAGGAAAAATTGAAGGCATTGTGAATGTCCAAGATGAAACGGATAAGGATACTGATTTGCGCATTACCGTAGAATTAAAAAAAGGCGTAGATCCAGCCAAGATAGTAAATGCTCTTTATGCTCATACTGGGTTGGAAAGCACTTTTGGTATAAATATGGTTGCTCTTGTTGATGGACAGCCACAAACATTAAGTTTGAAAGAGATGCTTCAATACTTCTGTGATTTTAGAAAAAAAGTTGTCCGACGTTCTTTGGAATATGATTTGGATAAAACTCAAAAAAATGAACATATTACTGCAGGTATTTATATTGCCATCCAGAATATTGATTTGGTTGTATCCATTATTAAAAATGCCAATAGTGAAAATCAGTCCCTAATTGAATTGCAAAAACAATTAAAGGTTACTGAGATACAGGCTAGAGCTATAGTTAATTTACGTTTAGGTAGAATTAATCATATGGATGCTACCGTAATAGAAAAAGAACTCAAAAGTCTCCAAAATGAGATAAAAAAAATACAAAAAATACTTGCTTCTCCGCAAAGTATTATAAAAATAATTATAAAAGATCTTGAGCGCATCCGTGAAGAATACGGTGATGATCGCAAAAGTGAAATACATTATAATGAGCCTATTTATGAAACAGAAAAAACTTTGGTCCAAAGTGATAACGAAAGTATTTCCATAGAAATTAATCATCAATCACAATGGCACTCTGTTTCTGAAGGAAAACATAAATTTTCAAAAAATGTAGCAAGAAGTCTTTTTTGTACATCAAGACAGGAACTTATTATTTTTTCAGAGAATGGTAAAACACATAGAGTTAAGGCTCGTGATATACCTAATGATTGGCATGATATTCTTGTACAAGAAAAAGTTGTTGATATTTATGTAGATGATGTAGAAGGATACTTTGTAACTGTAAGTAAAAATGGTATGATACAAAAATGTTCTGTATCTGAATATGATAGTATAAAAGGTGAAGGATATACATTTAAAGTAAGCAATAATGATAAAGTACTAAATGTACTTAATGCAAAAGAAGATCAATATATTGTATTAATTACCCAACAAGGAAAAGCCTTACGTTTTCAACTATCTGATTTACGAATTAGCGGAAAGGGTACCCAAGGAGTTACCGGAATAAAATTATCTGAAAATGATAAAGTTATATCTGCAATTTGTTGTTCTGGCGAAGATCGGATAGCTATTTTTACAGAAAATAAATATTTCAAAATTATAGATTTGAACGAATTTCCTGTGCAAAAAAGAGCGGGGCAAGGAGTTCTTGTTTTTGGTACTCAATATTTATCAAGAGTAGGAATTATTAGTATGGGTTGTGTTTTACAAAACAAGAAAAAACTTTACTATTTTAACGGAAGTTTATTACCTGTGTCGGATGAATTTATGCAACCGTCCACAAGGAGTAAAAACGGTATTATATTGGAAAATGTTCCAGATAATACTTTTTGGGTCGTAAAATAAATCATATTAAATATGATATTATTTATGCTGTAATATATGCATAACCTGAATTGCGGCAGGTCCTAATAGTATCATGAAAATAGCAGGAAACATAAAGAATAAAGTTATAAACAAAAGCTTAATCGGCGCTTTTTGTCCTTGTATTTTTGCATTTTGTCCACGCATTCTTCTTATTTCTCCTGCCTGTATGCTTATAATTTGCAAAAGAGAACTCCCTAGTTTTTGCGCCTGGTTTACTGCTTTTGCAAATTCCCTTGTCTCATCAATTCCCGTACGTTCGGCAAAAGCCATTAAAGCATCATCTCTGGATATACCATAGTTTAAATTACTAAGAATAGTATTGAATTCTTGTCCTAAAACATTATCATAATGGGAAGCCACTCTTTCCAAAGCTTGTTCGAAAGAGGAACCAGCTTCCATCGCGATTGATATTAAATCCAAAGCCCCAGGAAGAGTTTGTAAAATAGTTGCCTTTCTTTTTTTTATGCGACTTTTTAGATAAAAACTTGGTGATACATAACTAAAAATACCACATACTAGTAAGATTAATATGAAAATATTCAGAGGTAATTTTAATATAAAGGAAAATAATATTCCTGCCGCGAACAGTATTACTGCCATTAAAATTTGTACTGCAAAAAAACCGGCACCATCAAGATTGAATGGATTTCCAGCGTTTGATACTAAAACCTCCATTTTTTGTAAATACTGATTTTGAGAATTACTTGTAATGCGTTCACGAAACCTATTAAACCACGGTATTATAATACGAGCAAAGAATGATTCCGCTAATTCTGCTTCTGCCAAGGATGTAACGTTTCTGCTGATAGATACTTTCTCTACTCTGCTTGTGAGTAAAGCTTCGCCTTCCGAGGGGGCACGCAATGCACGTACAAAAAAGAGAATGCTCATCGCAATGCCAAATCCAACAGCGAAGAATATTAAGAACATTAATACCATTGTTTATAACCTCTTATGTTTATCATACTTTAAAATTAATTACTTTTCTCATGAGTAAAAACCCTATAAATTCGGAAGTTGCAGCAAGCCCTAATATTACTATACCTACTATTGATGTAAAAATTTGATCAAAATATTTTGGAGATATTGTGTTTAACACCAATGCCAATCCTGGCGGTAAACACATCAATACATAGCCTGAAACTTTTGCCTGTGTCATTAATGCTACTATATCTCCCCTAATGCTATTTCTCTCTCGTAATGTACTTTCGATTGTATCTAAAATTTTTGCAAGATCTCCACCGGCAGACTGATAAACTTCAATAGCAGAATTGAATAGAAAAACATCTTCTGAACTATTTCTTTCATAAAGATGTTTTAATGCTTCGTTAATGGAAATTCCCAGGTCAATCTCTTTGTTGACGCGAATAAATTCTGTTAATAAAGGTTCTTCTGCATCTTCCGAAACATACTTCAATGATTGTATAAGCGTTTGTCCACTTTTTATGGCACCGGAAAGACTTCTTAACATTTTGCTAAACTCTTTTTCAAATTTCTTACTTCGTTGATTTTTTCTACGACGTAGATAAAACCCTGGAATAAAGTATCCTACTAAAATTCCAATAGGAAGAAACAAACTATTTTGAAATTTCCATGCCAAAAACAAACCAAAGACAATTGCAAAACCAAAAACGATAATAATCCATTCTATGGGTCGTAACTTTAAGTCTGCGCTAGCTAAATCTTGTGGAATATGCGAAAATCGATGATTCTTTGCTACTTGTTCTCCAAAAAAATGTTCAAGGAGGTTTCTGACCTGTTCTACTGGATTTACCTGAGAATTGTTTGTATAAACTTCCGTTAAGGGTTCTTCCTGTATGTATTTTTGTAGTCTGTTCGTAGCTTCATCTACTGTCTTTTCCTCTTCGTGTTTTAAATTGCGCAAAAGAAGGGTAAAGCCCCAAATTATAATAATGCCTAAAATACCTAAAGAAAGGTAAATTTTTAAATTTTGTGGGTCAGATAATATATTTAATAAAAAGAATATTTTCATTCTTTTGTTAGTATAAAACCTTACTAATCAAAAAAGGAAGGAATGCATAAAAATTGAGATAATAAAGTTATTTTGTCACTATAGATTTTTAAATATTTCACTGAACTGTCTTTCCTTCCAAAGATGGGGCTTTAAAGATAAAACGTACTCCTCATCTGCTTTTTTTAGATAAATATTGTTTTTGTTTTTGTTGGCTATTTTCCACTCTTGGGTATCAAAAATCTTTTCTTTGGTCATCCCTCTTTTAATATATAATTTATTTTCTTTGGCATATGCATAAGATAACTGTACCCATAAAAAGCAAAATGCAAAATATGCTATCAAGAATAACCAAAATAGCAATAGTAAGATATTATGCCATATATTGGTATTTATGCCGCTTAATAGAACTGCAAGTGCCAAAAGTGCATCTATATAAGAAATGATACGCCATAGAACGGAAATGTGTAAGATTTTCTTCATAACAGCTTTATTCTATTCTTTCTAATATCAAAATAGCAATAATTATAAAAAATGTTTTTTAATAATGTTTATCTCAATAAAAATGTGGTAAAAAACACTTGTCGTAAATATATAAAAGTTTTATGTATGAGGAGGTTGATTATGAGAAATACACTTTCTTTGAGAGGTTGGAATGATTTTTTTGATAGAACAGAGCAAGATTTTGCCCAAAATTCTTTATTTGACTTGTTTTTAAAACGAGCGAATGAAAACATCAAGATTGATGTTTTGGAAGAGCCAGATAAATATGTGGTTAAGGCAAATCTACCGGGATTGGAAAAAGAAAATATCAAGGTTCTTTTCGACAATGGTATTTTAAGTATTACTGCCAAGAAAGAACAAAACATAGAAAAAGAGAAAGGAGAATATCTTTTTCACGAGCGTAGTGAATCTTACTTTTCTAGAAGTATCCCTATAGATAGTGAAGCTTCTGAAAAAGAAATACAAGCTCAATATAAATCCGGAGTTCTTCAGATTACTGTACCAAAAGTTGTTACAGAAAAAAAAGAATCTACGGGAGTGGTCATCGAATAACAAAAGAAACACTTTGTGGTCACATTATGTGATCTCAAGGTGTTTCTTTTATGATTTTATGATGCTTATTTAAAAATTTGTCAAACGAAACTGTAGTTGCCAAATTAGATCACTATTTTTTAAATTAAAACGAGTAAACTTAGTTAAATTTATATTCTGAGTATTTTGTTTTTCATCCTGCACAACCAATATTAGTTCTTTTTTTGTATTTTGTTTTAGTTCTATCATATCTTTCCATGGAATGAGCAAATGTATTTTTCCGTCGGTATAATCAATGCCATCATAATCCAAAATAATACGCTCCCTCTCTCCTTTTAAAACATTGACCAAGGTAAACAAGAGACAGGCCAAAAATGAAAAGAATACAGTTTCTTTTGTAATGATATCGAAAAATATTAAAACCATAATCACGGGGATTTCCAGGGTAAGAAATAACATGAAAATGCTTTTTATCGTTGGGTAGCGATAATAAAAAAGCATATCATCCTTCCTAATAGCCATGTTAATGAAGAAGTCATTATGCATTTCATAACGTTTTGTAAGAAAAAAAATCCATATTTCTATCAAAACTGAGATCAAAAGTACCCCTATGAAAGTATAAAAAGCTTCTTTTGAAATATAATTTGGATTTAATGTTGTTTGGGAAAAAACATTTTGACTATTGACTAGAACAATATTGTTTTCCCATAATTGTGCCAAGATAGTAGTATTGGTAGATACTGGTACATTTCCCGGAAGGTTGATTGAAAACAAGTTATTATTATTTTTTACAACCAGATAGGTATTTCCAAGATTTAAAAAAGAATTATTTTGTGTCTCTACCACATTTAAATTTTCATAATAAGTACAATTACTTTCTACTTGATTTATGCAAGAAAAACTTGAATTGAAGTTATTGGCAATTGTATTTTTATTTACATAATTTATAAAAGAAAAAAGAGTAATTATCACAAAAAACACAGTAAGAGTCCAAAAAATAAAATCCTTTTTATTGGAAGATTTCCCAAGATAAACTCTTTTCTTTTGAAGAATAGAACTATTCATTTTTTTATATTAAATTTTTTGCAATAAATTTGTAAGAGATATCTATAAACTGTATGAAAAAACAGCGATTTGCATAAAAAATAGAAAAAAATGGTAATATGGAATTATGAAAATATCTGATTTTATTGTTTTGCAGGTCAAAAAGGGAATGGATAAACATGCTCATGTTTGTGCAGTATGCGAGACTCCCTTAAAAGACGCTTCTTTTATCGTTTTACATCATGAAACGACACGAGAATTTGTCAATAATGCAAATGTTGTATCAAGAGGGATAAATTCTGCCATAGTTATTGATTGCCAAACATGTCATAATGAAATTTTAATGGAAGTTGCTATGCAACTTCCAAAAGAACTTTATGATGAATTACCTATAGTGGAGGACGAGGAAAAAGAACCTTCAGATAGCCGTGTAAAAAGAGAACCTATAAGTAAAGATGAAATTATTGATGTTCATGATTGGTTAAAAAAACAGGAAACCATTGATTTTCGTAAGCTGTTCAAACAAGACGAATAGGCTTTTAGTCTGAATTTAAACCATCATTAATTACATTATATCTATCGTAACTTCTGTAAAAGATTTTTGTAATGTATTTTTTTACGATATATTCTTTTCTAATGTATTATTTTACTCTTTTATCTTGTAGAGGGTAATTTTAGGTAATATTATAGTGTATAGTTCATTGCTATGATTTTAATAATAGTAATTGTTCTTATTATTAACTTTGATTATTTACAAGAGTATTTATTGTAAATAAGAATAGGAGAATTTATTATGAGTGATAATATACAATTATTTTTTGATAAAATAGTTTATGAGCCTACATCTAAAAACTTTTTTCTTATCATTATTGACGAACAGAGAAAAAAACAGTTGTTTCTTACTGTAAGTGCAGGGGTTAGCAATATGGTTGTTTCTTTGATTCAGGGGGTACAGTTACAAGAATTGCAGGTTTATTATGACTGGTTAGATAATTTAGACCTTTTTCATATTCATTGTAAAGAACTTTATATCTATAATATAGACAAGGAGTTTGTTTATAGTCTTCTGCGTCAATATACCGAAGATGGAGTTGAATATGAAATTGAAATTAATTTTATTAGTGGTCTTATTTTGTCACTAGTTGGAAATGTACCTATTTTTATATCTAGTGAAAACTGGAAAACATTTGATTTAAAACAAGAACATTCAAAACTACCTGCTATTGACACGCCAGAAGTTTTTAAAAATATAATTATGGACATGAAACTGCCAGATCTTGGTGATAATAATGATGACTCCAAAAAACAAGACTAAGAATTTTGAAATAGTAATAAATAATAGTAGTAGCAAAATTAGTAAAATTGTTTACTTTTTACTTCAATACTTTAATAATAAAATGTATGAAAAATCCTGAAATGACTCCAGAAATTGCAAATAATTATCTTATAAGGTTAGGAACCAACTGGAAAGGAGTGTTACAGGAGTTTCAGATTACAGATACAAATATTGCAATTTATGTAGATGAACAATTGAAAAGAGTCGTATCTGAAAGCGTAGGACTTCTTAATAAAACATCTCTTGATGTATTGGCAGAGTCTGTAAAAAATAAAACAGCACCTTTTCTTTCTCAAAGTAATAACTATAGATTGTACATGAAATTAAGACAAATGTTAGTTGAATGTATTTTTGCCATACAAATAGAAGGTTACGAAATAGTAGAACAAGATGTAGAACCACTCAATGAAAATATTAACGAAACTTTGAGAACTAGTTCTATGGTTGATTATGAAAAACCGGAAAAGGTTGAAAAGCTAGATGCTCAAAAAGAAGAGTTGGAAAAGAAATTAATAGAAACCAGCGAGCAGCAAAAAAAGCAAAAGCAAAAGAAACAAAAAAAGGAAAAAGAAAAAGCAGATCCAGATGTTATAAA
>JAJZKH010000018.1 GCA_021850955.1 Microcaldota archaeon | reverse complement strand
AGCAGGAACAAATCCTTTATTCATCTTGTTTGCTAAAGCAGACCCAAGTATAAACCCTCTTGATTCAATACTTACTATATACTTGAAATCAACATCCTTTAAAAGTTCATAAAGCTTTTCAATTAGCAATGAAAAAAGCTCAGGGTCTTTAAGTAAAGGTGTAATATCCTTGAATAGTATCCCCGGTTTAGGGTAATCCATAACATTTCTTATACTATCAATTAGTTTTTTGTTTTCTATTACCTCCATACTATCATTGTATTAAAGTGATACCGCTATGTTAATATATTTATATATTTACTTATTATAAAACAGTAAGTTATACTTTAATTTGTTTGCTGAATTGATTGAATGAAGATAAAAAATATACCAAAAACTGTTGCTATAATCCCTGATGGGAATAGACGCTGGGCAAAATCTCATACTCTATCTATAATGAATGGATATGATTTAGGCGTTAAAAAATTCATAGAATTTAGCGAGTGGTGCCTATCTTACGGGATAAACAATATAGCAGTGTGGGCATTCTCTACCGAGAACTTCTCCAGAGACTCAAAAGAGGTAAAAACATTATTCTCAATATATAAAAAAGTAGCAAACGATAAAAAAATACTTTCAAGACTACATAAAAATAAAACATCATTAAAAATAATTGGAAATAAAAATCTAATTCCAAAAGATCTTTTAGTTTCATTAAAAAAAGTTGAAAAAGAAACATCAATTTATAAAGACAGAGTAATAAATATGCTTATAGCATATGGAGGAAAAGATGACCTACTACACGCAGTAAAAAGTATAACCTCAAAGGCAAAAACAGCAGCAAGTATAAATGAAAACTTAATACGTAAATACTTATTATCAAATACAGTCCCAGATATTGATCTAATCATAAGGACATCTGGAGAGGAAAGGCTCTCTGGTTTTATGCCTTGGCAAACTTCATACTCTGAACTTTATTTTTCAGATAAATTATGGCCTGAGTTTACTAAAAAAGACCTTCATTCTGCACTTAAGGAATACAATAAAAGACAAAGGAGATTTGGCAAGTAAAGTGTTTTCAAATGCCTGATGAAAAAAGAGATGTTACGCGTTTTACAAAGTACTTCGGTTTTAAACTTCCAGGGACTGGAGTATTAATTTTAATATTAATCTTATTCGGCATAGTTTCTGGGATTATAAGCGAGTTAATACTAAATCTAACCTTTAACCTACCATACCTTTTAATCTCCGGCGCTGGTCTAGGGATAACTATAATTTCCTTCCCTGCGATACTGACTGGATTGCTATTCAAGGTAATGAAAAGATCATTAAGACTTAAACATGCATTAGTAGCTGTACTTGTTATAACACTAACTTATGCTGCATTTTTTATAATAAGCACCTTTACATATGAACTTACTAAAAACTACGGCTTAGCTTTAATACCTATTCTACTTAGTGACGCAGGAATCTATGGTTATTGGTTTATATTAAACAAAGTAGTCCTTAACCAGAGAAGAACTATAATATTCACCGCAGCAATACAACCAGTTCTAAATGCATTAATTTTTATTCCGATAAGCAAGGTTCTTTTTACAATTAATGTCTCTCCAATTTACGTATTAGTAAAACTTTCAGCAGGAATGCTAGCATTCATGATATGTGGCTATTTAGTACTTTTTATTATGGATAGGCCTTCTAAAAAACTAGCTAACTTCAGTGGAGTAGAGATAATGAGTTTTATGATAGGCCAATGGCTATATGGCTCTAAAAACGATGCAAAACCTTTAGAAAAAATGGGAACGACACTGGACATTCCTGTATCAATCTTAGCATTGAAATCAAAAAGCAGATACAAAGCAATATTCATAAAACCAAATATACATTATGGTCCAATACAAGGTTTAGGCGGAAGTATAACTACTGAGTTATTAGGGAATAGAATAGTAAGAAGTTATGGCGCTACGCCATTTATACTACACGGAGCCGTAAACATAGAAGACAATCCTATAAACTCCTCAGATATAAACATCATTTGGAACTCAGTAAATAAAGAGTTAATATCTCATAACAATAAATCCTTCGAGAGTTCATACTTTTCCTTATCAAAAAAAACAGTAAACAACTGCACTGCATTGGGTCTAAAACTAAATAACTCTGTATTATTGACACTTACAAAAGCTCCATATGTTACTGAAGATATAGACAGTGATATAGGCTTAAGCTTTGAATTAATGCCATCTAAATATAACTTAAACTGTATCTTAATAGATGCACATAATACTCGTTTTGAGTCGGCAGATGCAGATGAGCTTAAAGGCATATACAAAGGAAGTAAGTATATCCAAAAATATAAAGTAGCAATACTTTCTGTAATAAAATCCTTAAAATCTTCAAAGAATGAAAAATTACTTTTTGGTTCATCTCATATAAAATTAAAAACATATCTTAAAAACAACGACATCGGTCCTGGCTACATGTCTGTTGGCATATTCAAATCAAAAAAACAAAATTTTTGCATGGTTTACTTCGACTCTAATAATATAGCTCCAAAATTCAGATTAAATTTAATAGAGTATATCAAAAATAGATATAAACTAACAGCTGAGTTATACTCTACAGATACACACGCTGTAAACACCCTTGCATTATCTGCAAGTAATGTTTTAGGCAAAACAACAAAAGAAAACGAGATAATTCCATATTTAGACAAAACGATTGAAGAAGCATTGTCTTCATTAGAAGAAGTTAAACAGTATTACTCAAAAATAACTATAAAAAACTTCAAAGTTTGGGGCAGGGGCTCAGAAGAAATAGTTATGAGAGCAAGTAGACAAATAATAAAAAGAGGCAAGAAAGCAGTACCTTTTATAGTTGTTGGCTTCTTTATAATTGCAGCATGGGCAATATATTTGGCATGAGCAACAGTGTTTTAAATGCTTTTATATGAAATTATTCTTTACTCAATTTCCTTCATTTTGCTAATATACAAAATCTTTACAGCTAAATCATCAAAAGATCTATTCTTATTTATTGCATTTTCTTTAATATTATTCATAACTGCAATTTATGCAAACGTAAACTTCTTAACATTATTTTCAGGCTATATAATTTTTAATGGAATGATCTCATCATATGGGACAAAACTACTTGAAGCGTTCTCAATTATCGGCGCATACTTTATCTTCATTTCATACCTTACAGCTCCAGTGATTATAACATTAGCAATATTTTTTGGTGGGATTAGTTCTTATAGTCTGTATCCTAAGAAAAAACACAGATCAAAGAAAACCACATATAAAAAAGAATTGTTTAGAAATATATTTACAATAATTTCTGGTTTTGTATTAATATTTCTTCTTGTTTTTTCTACTTTATCAAGCTACTTATTAATAGGTTTAATATTTTTAATAGGGATTCTTCTTTTAAATACATCTATAATCTATAAAAAAGGACCTTTGTCAAGATTGTTGTATATCCTTGAAAGAAAAAACTTTAGATTAGGCCATGGGGCTATATGGTTGGGCATAGGAACATGTTTTGCAATTTCCTACTTTGGCTTCAATTATGCAGTACCTGTGATATCATTTATTTTTATAGCAGACTGTGTTTCACCTATATTCGGAATAAAATTTGGCAAGGCTAAACTTCCATATAATAAGCACAAAAGTTTTATAGGGACATTATCTTATTTTGTTGTAGGTGCAGTTATAGCATATTTTTTTATAGGTTATCTCGGGATCATATTAGCTGGTTTAGGCGCAATAATAGAGTCGCTTCCTGTTCTTTTTGATGATAACTTCGATGTCCCATTAGCATTATTTATATTTGTAAAAATATTTGGTTTATGACTGAGTTATGTTTATTAGAAAATGCGTTGTACTTTTAATTGTATTAGGTGGAGTTTCTAAAACATATCTTCCATAAGCACAGGTATTATTTAGATTGTAAGGGGTTGCATTTTTAATATAATCAACAGTTCCATTCTGAAGGATCCAACTTTGTTCTAATGGAATTTGTGTGTTTGCCATCCACATACATATTTGTTGTGTTGAGTTTAATACAAACAACATACCGTATGCACCTTCAAAGCTGCTTCTATACATCATACCCCTTGTAAGTTGATAATTTGAAACAGCAGTGTAAACAGTTCTAGATGTACCTTGACAAGAAGTACAGTTATAAACTATTATGTTTATTTTGCTAAAATAAAAATTAAGTGGAAATAAGCCCAAATAATAAATAACCATTAAAAAAATAATAATTAGAATAAAAATAAAAACAAATAAAAAAGAGAAAAGGAAGTTCCTTTTCAAGAAACTCACTATACTCTTCTTCCTCTTCTGCCGCCGGGTCTTTTTGTTGAGTCTGTAGGTATTGGTGTTACTTCTTCTATACTTCCTATCTTAAAGCCGCTTCTTGCTAATGCTCTTACTACTGCTTGTGCTCCTTGCCCAGGCGTTTTTGAGTTATGTCCACCAGGTGCTCTTATTTTTATATTAATATGAGTTACTCCTTTTTCAATTGCAATTGTTGCAACTTTATATGCTGCTTGTGTAGCTGCATATGGAGAACCTTCTTCATGATCTGTATCTACTACCATACCTCCGCTTCCTACAGCTATTGTCTCAGCTCCTGATAAATCTGTAAGTGTTATTATTGTATTGTTTTTAGATGATAGAATATGGGCAACTCCCCATCTTGTACCTCTTTGTTTGTATTTTTCCTGCGCAACGGCAACTTCATTTTCATATGAAATATTACCTTTTTTTGTAGCGTTTTGTTGTTGATTTTTTTCAACTGCTTTCTTATCTGATTTTGCAGATTTCTTTTCTTTTGCCATTTAATCACTCTTTTTTAATCTCTACCTCTGCTCCAGGCGCCTTTGTTTCAGCTCCTTTCGCTTCAGTAACTGTAGGTGGTATCTCTAAGTTTATTTTCTTATAATAACCAATTCCATTTTCTTCTTCTCTTTTAACTAGATAACTAGGTGAACTTATTTTTCTTCCATTTATGGAGATAAATCCATGAGTTATCAACTGTCTTGATTGTTTTAATGTTCTAGCAAGACCTTTCTTATAAACTATTGTTTGCAATCTTCTATCTAAAATTGCCTGTGGTTTAATTACTAATATGTCGTCAGGTATTGCGGTTTCACTTACTATATTGTACTTTGCAAGTCTTTGAATTATATCCTTTCCTACCTTTTCGCTTGATACTCCAGATAACACATTCCTTGCGTTTCTTCTAACTCTTCTTATTTCACTAGTAGCTCTCCATAACTCAGTGAGTTTTTTTAATCCATACTCTTTTTTAACTCTGTGTTCTTCCTCTATTCTTTTCTTATCCCACATTGTTGATGGTCTTTCGAATTTTTTTCCATTACGTTTAGGTGCTCCCATTTACTCACTTTCTACTCTGGTTTTTTGGCAGGAGCCTGTGCAGGCTGTGCCGATTTCTTGATAACTCCAATCGTTGCCCCTGTTCTTCCTGTGTTTCTTGTTCTTTGTCCTCTTGCTTTTTGTCCATATTGGTGTCTTGATCCTACCCATGATTGAAGTTTTATTCCTGTATCAATATCAAATCTTGTTTTTACTATTAAATCAGTACCTACTACATGCATGTCCTCTCCTGTTTCTAAATCCTTGTTTCTATTCGCAAGAAACTTTGGTATATTATACTTTAAAGGTTCTTTTATTATACCTTCTAAATCGTTTAATTGCTTATCACTTAATGTTCCTATTTTTGTAGAAATATCTATTCCGTACTTTTCTTTATACCTAATTGCCATAATATTTGCCATGTTGTGTCCTATACCCTTTATTTGCATAAGCCCTCTAGTTATGTTGTACTCACCATTTATGTCTCTTCCTGCCATTCTAATAATACTAGCTTCTACTTTTTCTTTTTGTCTAGGCTCCTTTACTTTTTGTTCTTTTTGGTCCATTATCGCACCATTTAAATTTAATTATTTTTAATTATTACTTCATTCTTTAAAACGCCAGGGCTGGGATTTCCATAACACCTTTTGAGTATTCAAAAAGCTTTATTTTGAACCCAGATGGCTCGAGAGCCATACGCTGACAGGTTCAATTTCCAGGCGTACGCGTTACCGGATTCTGCCACCCTGGCATTCATATAATATACTCAGGTAAGCTTTAAAGCTGTTATTACACTTTTGTTACATATAGTTTGCTCATATTATTATTTAAAACTTGCTTTTATACTTACATATACTAATAAAATACCTATAAACTGCAATAACTGTACTAATCAAATTATTGTCATAAAACTTCTATGCGATGATATTTTGTAAAAAATACGAAATAAAAAGAAACATTTATTAATCAATTAGTATAAATTCTATTCCTGTGTGATAAAATGGAACAAACTAAAAAAAAATCTAGCGAGATTCAAGTATCTCTGGAAGTAGCACAAGCAATATATAAAAATCATGCACCAATCCCTAAATCTACCCAAGCGCCTGAAAAAGAAGAGAAGAAACATGAAATACATACAGATGTATGGAAGGCAATGGTAAGGAAGGATGCATTAAAGTTAGCAAAGGGTAAAAAACTACCTAAAAAATAACTATTTTTCTTTTCTCATAGCTGGAAAGGCTAGGACCTCTTTTATTGACATATTGTCTGTTAGTATCATAGCTAATCTGTCTATTGAGATTCCTAATCCTGCTGTGGGTGGCATTCCATACTCTATTGCCTCTAAGAACTCTTCATCTGAAGGTGGAGCTTCTTCGTCTCCTTTCTTTCTTTCTTGTTCTTGTTCTTCAAATTTCTTTCTTTGTTCTATAGGATTTGTAAGTTCTGAGTAGCAGTTTCCTTCCTCTCTTCCAGTTATGTACAACTCAAATCTTTCGCTAAGCTTTGGATTACCTCTCTTATCCTTTGTCAGAGGGCACATATAAGCTGGAAAATCTAAAACAAATGAAGGATTGAATAATTCCGGTTTAATATACTTATCAAATAAAGCATCAGCAACATGATAGCTATTTTTAATTTTTATATCTAGTTTTTCATTTTTAGCTACCTCCACGGCTTCGTTATCATTTAGTTTTGAAACATCTATTCCGGATTTTTTCTTAAGTTCATCTACCCAATAGATTCTTTTAAAAGGCGGCGTAAAATCTAACTCTTTTCCTTGATAAGTTACTTTATGGGTATTGAATAACTTCATTACAATACCACTTAACAACTCCTCTACCATTTTCATATAATCTTCATAATCTTTATAAGCTTCATAACATTCTATCTGTGTAAACTCTGGATTATGTGTAGAGTCGATGTCCTCATTTCTGAAATCTTTAGATACCTCGTAAACTTTTTCAAAACCTCCAATTATCAATCTTTTCAAGTAAAGTTCATCAGAAATTCTAAGGAATCTATTTTCATTAAGTGCATTATGTTTTGTTATAAATGGCTCGGCATTAGCTCCCCCATATACCTCTTGTAAAACAGGAGTTTCAAACTCTATATAACCTCTATCATCTAAGAACTCCCTCATGTATTTCAATATCTTAGACCTGATTATAAAAAATTCCCTAACCTTTGGATTGACTATTAAATCTAAGTGCCTTTTTCTATACCTCTGTTCAGTATCTTTTAGTCCATGGAACTTTTCTGGTAATGTTCTAAGTGATTTTGCCAATATCTCTATACTCTCTGCTTCTATACTTATCTCTCCTCTTGTCGTTTTTGTTACTTTTCCATTAACTCCTATTATATCTGCAACATCACAAAGTTCAATTATATCGAAGTACTTTTTCTGAACAGAGTCACTTTTTACTATTATCTGCAACTTTCCTTTGAAATCTAAAAGATCAATAAAGTATATCTTACCCATTTTTCTTATTCCTATTATTCTTCCTGCTACTCTCTCATTTTTACTATTTAACTCTTGAAAGTTGTTTATTATCTCTATAGAATCGCGAGTTTTTTTATAAGAATATGGATAGGGATTAATACCAATTTCTACAAATTTTTTAAGCTTTTCAACTTTAAATTCATCTACCATAAAAATCAAATATATATTAAATTGAGATTTATTAAATCTTTTCTGTAAATCAATAATTGTTAATTTTACCTGTTTTGAAGTAAGGACTCCGATTTTAGGTAATTTATACTTTGAAATCTTTATGTTGTTATAGATAATAATACAAAATATATCCTTTCCATATATAATTAGTGCCAAAACTACTAGTATTGATTTAACTTATTCTCTCCTTGCAAAATATTTACTACGTATTATTTATTTCTTTATATGGTGTTATTTATACGTAAAAATTAATTTTCAGTGTAATTAAGTAATGTTAGTAGCAATAATCCAGAGTTACTTATAGTTATCGGAACCGTTGAATTTGGATATAAACTGATCTTTATAACCTTATTTCCATATGGTGCAATAATGCTTACTCCATTTTTACTATTTGTAAATTGTGTATTGTTTGTTATAGTATAACTATACTCGTTATTCAAAGCTAGACTTACTACATTTTTGCTTGTATTATTTGCAAAGAGCTCTGTGTTTATATTATTGTAATCATTGCTTGCATTATTTTCTGTATTGAAGCTAACTATACTTTGTTTTACTAAATCTCCTTTTGTTGTTGTATAATTCAATGTTAACTCGCCAATGCTTCCATTCACTGTATTATTTTTCTGAGTTCTAGAAGTAATATTCCAATTATTTCCTAAAATTAATGAAAGCTGTTCTGTAGTTAAATAAGTCGCATTCCCTGAAATTATATTGCTCTCGAATTGATTCATTATTTTTTCTTGAATATTTTTTATTGAGTTATTATACTTATACAAATTCATAGTTTTATTTTGGGAATACAAACTTGTTTGTATTAAGTAATTACCATAAGGGTATATTTCTCCTAATAGCTCTTCTGTTTGATTATTTGGGGCTGTTATAACTCCGAAAACTTGAGTATAAGATAAACCATTATCAAATGAGTAATGTCCAATTTTTAAATTATTTTGATTACTTAATGATCCCAAACCTCCGTCATAAACTCCTACTACCGATGTTGTATTAATAAAATTACCTACGCTTAATGTAAAGTTTTCTAAATTATTGGTAAAGTTTTCTATCGTATACTTTATTCCACCAACCGGTAAGCCTGCTGTTACATTGTTTCCTTCTACAAATCTCCAATTACCTCCAAATGTTTTGTTTAATGTACTTATATTTATTAAAGTAACATTTGTTGATGTCGGAGGCAATCTACTTAAATTACTTAAAGATGTGGTTTGATTATTTACTAAAATTTTTGCATTTTGAATTCTTTCCAATAAATTAATCTCTCCTGGAAGTACTAGATTTTCTGTAATATTAATTTTATTATTATAAATGTTTATTATTGATATATAATTTCCATTAATAGACATTGCTCCTACATTATTTTTACTAGGTATTATACTACTTTTATTTAAGAAAATATGTGCAGCATGGCCATTACTTATGGCGCCATTAATACCCGGTATCTTTGATATATAATCATTAAACACCGAAAGCGCATTGTAATTATCATTAAAATTAACTGTACCTACTGTTAAATTATACCCTAAATCATTTGAAAAGTTTTGTAATTGTATGTAATTTTCTCCAAATGTTTTTTCTGTAGAGTTCAATTTTAAAAATGATTCATTAAGTTCTTTCCAATTTCCGCCATATATGTTATTTAAATAAATATTAGAAATATTTGATATCTGTGGCTCTGTTGTTTTATTTTCAACAACTTGTAATAACGATACTAATTTTTTAGATGTATTTTCTAAATTATTATTTTTATTGTAAAATAAAACTGCCTCATAAAAATACTTTCCAAAAGGAGTCATAGTTATTATAGCATTTTTATATGTTGCATTAGTGTTAGAAGAATTAAAAGCAATTGCAGGTGAGTCGCTTTGTAATGTATAATTCAAAATATTAAAATTTAATTTTGTTCTTATATTTGCAACTTGTATATCATAAAACTCACTGGCGTTTGATGAACTATTAAAACCTACCCTGAAAAAAGTAATACCTTCACTTCCTAAATTTGTATTATTATTTGTATAATTGTATAGAGTGATATTCTCTTCACTACTTCCAGGTGTACCTGGTGCTTCTATTTCCTGTGAAAAATGCCAAGATTTACCTAATGTATTATTCAAAACTGTAGAGTTAAGATTATAAAAGTTATTTTGAGAAGATAAAACTTTTACGCTTGTATTAAGAGTATTGTTTGTTGTAATATTTTTAACATTCGTTGTTGTAACTGTTGTAATTTTATTTCCAAAAGGATTGTTATTACTTGTTACATTTTTATTTGTATTATTTGTATTATTACTTCCAATTAAAAATAGTATTGCTCCTATTGCTATGATTAATATAATTACACTAGCTATTAATACATTATTTTTCATTAACTCACTTAGATTATTGATTATTCTTATTAGTTATAACATCTTTATATATTCTTTTATACACATGGGCTTATAAATTAACAATTTAAATTCACGAGATTAATACCTTAAAAATATAATAAAATACCCAAATTTTAGAAACAAAAAGTCTTTTAATTTATATTTTACTA
>JAJZKH010000017.1 GCA_021850955.1 Microcaldota archaeon | reverse complement strand
AAATCTCATTTTTGTTTACTGTAATGGAAAACTTAGCTATGTAGAGGTGGAGCAGCTTAGAAATCGGGCTGAAAAATGAAATGTTTACACAGTCTTCCTGGTTAAGGCAAGGGTTTCCGCACATAACCCCGTTGAGATGTTGATTTTCGGTATACAAATTAAGATCGGCGGCTGCTTTTTCCAAGTAATTTAGCAAATTTGCCCCGTTTTCTTCTCTTTTTAAATTTATTTTTATTTCTGAGTAAGCCTCTTTATTTTTATGGTCCATTAGGTAAAAAGGAGCAAGCGATATTTAAATTTTTTTGTATTAACACAAAAAATAAGCGGTATTGCTTTACTCTATGTGTTTTATGAGTTGTTTATAATGTTTTAATTGTTAAGAAAAAACGCTGGGTGCAGGATTCGAACCTACGCATCCTTTCGGAAACCGGTTCTCGAGACCGGCGCTTTAACCGCTCAGCCAACCCAGCTTTTCACTTTTTTATATGAATTTTCTGCTTATTATTACTTTAAATTTTACTTTTGCTATTAAAATAGTATGGAAGTGACGCTTATATCTGAGACTTTGGATCCTAGCAAAGGGGGCATACCCAGATATAACTATGAGATTTCTAAGATAAAGGAGATAAAAAACGTAGTTGACTTTTCAAAAAGCCTTAGCAACGAAGGACTTTCTAACAAGCTATTAAACAAGCTTTACCGACGGAAAAAAGTACTTGAAAAGAATGCCGACAAGCTTGGCAAAGTTCTACATTTCACGCAGCCTGAAGTCATGGTTAAAACTAAGGAATTAAGTAAACGCAAAGTTATCCTTACAGTGCATGACCTTGCAGTTTTCGGCACAATGAAGGTAAAGGGAGTGTACGGCACCGCACGCGGGATTTCATTTAGAAAGCAATTTAAGTTTGCCGTTGAACGAGCGGACACTATAATGGTAAACAGTACCCAAACAAGGGATGAATTAATAAACATACTTAAAACCGACCCCGGAAAAATTATCGTTGATAACTTGGGCATAGAAGAAAAATTCAAGCCTTTGGAAAGCAAAAAAGAAGGAATAATAGGTTACTTTGGCGGTTTCAACAGGAGAAAAAGAGTTGAAAAGCTTATTGAAGACTTCATAGCCTCTTCGTTAAATGCAAAGCTTAAGCTAGTGATATTCGGAAACAATGAAGATTACCCGCTTCTAAAGAAAAAATACGAAAAATTCGGCAGTGTAATCTTTAAGGAGAAAATACCTGAAGAAGAGATAGTAAAAGTAATAAACGGCTTTGACTACTTTGTCTACCCTACTTCATATGAGGGCTTCGGCTTGCCGTTACTGGAATGCATAGCCTGCGGTATACCATCTTTCATATACAAGGATGCAGTTATACCTGAGGAAGTCAAAAAATATGCTGTTGAAATAGACAAACTAGATGATATAATAACAAAGGATTACAAGGAACTGCAAAAAGATTTTGCAGAAAAAGCAAAAAAAGTTAAGGAAGAATTTTCATGGGATAAATGCCGTGCAATTCTTATAGAAGAGTACAAAAAGCTATTAAGCTAAAGGATTAATTTACATTATCTTTAATGTATTAATGGAACCAGACGTTTTGCTGATAGTTTGTGACAGTTTACGAAAGGACATAATGCAGATCTACGGCGGTGAAGCTAAAACGCCTAACTTATTAAAACTTAAAGAAGATGCTGTTGTTTATGAAAATGCGATAGCTCCTTCTCCATGGACATTTCCTTCACATGTTTCATTGTTTACTGGTTTGTATCTAAACGAACACAAAGTACATGAAACTCAAAAGGACAAGCTTTTGGATCTGACTAAATTCAATTTGGACCTAAAGGCTGAAAGGCTTGCAGAATACTTTTCAAATAAGGGATATAACACCCTAGGAATTTCCAACAATCCAATGGTTTCCACTCAAACTGCATTTGATATCGGCTTCCAGAATTTCTTCATGATAGATCCCTTCCCGGTAAGCAAGGAAGACCCAATATTCCAGGAAGCCCGGAGGTTAGGAGCAAGCCCAAAAGAAATCGCATTAAAACTCATAAAACAAGGCAAATTTGGAAAGATATTTGAATTTGCTAAATTACGTAAAAGAGAAAAATTAATCAGCGAAGTTATAAATTTCCCCTTGGATAAGGGCGCTGAACTTACTAACAAGCTGCTTTCAAATGGAAACTGGGAAAGCAAGTTCTTCAGGTTTATCAACTTTTTGGAGGTTCACGAGCCATACAGAAACTACAATTCAAAAGAAGTATGGGACAATGTTACCGGCATAAAGCCGATGAGCCAGAATTCGATAAAAAACATAAGAAATGAATACATAGCAGAGATGGAATACCTAGATGAGCAGATAGGTAAACTGATTTCAACGCTGAAAAGGGCGGGAAAATACGACAACACGATGATAATAGTAACCTCCGATCACGGACAGGCAATAAATGAGCATGGATATATGCTGCACAGCACTTACCTCTATGATGAACTAATTAGAATACCGATGATAATAAAATACCCAGGCAACAAAAAATTCGAGGCTAAAAAAGGGTATCAGAACTTGGTTTACCTGCCAAAACTCATAAAAGATGTTTTAGACGGCGGTGATGATTCCTCAGTTTACTCTGAAACAACTTTCAGCGAAGCCTATGGGGCAGTTATTGTTTTACCCGGCGGGTACAAACACCGGGAAGAATACGTGAAGAAAACGTATGAAAAGCTGAGAAAAGCGGTATACAAAGACGGATTTAAGCTAACTGTAAGCGGGACTGACGGCATAATCGAAGAATTCTTAGAAGGCAACAAAGAGCTAAAAGTTGAAGATAACAAAGAGAAGGCAAAGGAATTGCTGGAAGAATTGGAGATATTCAAAGGCAAAGAGGAATTTATAATACCAAAAATCAATTAGATTTGAGACATAAAATAAATTTGTAAAATCAAATACTTATAATAAATCCTAAATAACAATTAATAATTAAACAAAAAATTTAAATACACCAACGATGCAAAAGAATGAAGAAGCCTTATTCTCCCTGTGCCTAAAGTAGATCTATCTAAATTTCCTAAATTATAATCTATTAACTTAAGTTTGTACTTATTAATATAAGACTTGTAACAAAAGAAGATATCTTCGCTACCGTTAATAAAAACCGGATCAAAAATATTACCATCTAGTTTCTTAACCAGAGAATAATTGAAACATGCAAAATTGGTAAAACTAAAGAATTTGTAAATTGGCTTATAAAAAAGTCTTCTTCTTAATTTAAGAGTTGGCGTAAAATAGGTTATACCAAATTTTTTAAATAAATTAAAGTACTCGTTGTCCTTGAACTTCCAATATGTATCCACCAAAAAAGTTTTTTTAGAAATACTAGAAAAAAATGAATGCCCAAATTTTGGACTCAAAATTAACAAATCATATTCTGTGAATTTTAAAAGGTTATACTTTAAATTAGATATATCATCTAGATTGGACACATCATGCCCACTCAAAATTATCCATTTAGGATTGTATTTCAAAGCATATTTAAAGCCGTAATTGCAGCTTCTTGCATAGTTGAAGAAAGGCCCGTTGCTTTCTACAAAAACTATCTGTAATCCTTTGAAAACATCTTTACAATTTTTAGCAAACTGGCCATTATGATTATTAGTTGGTATAATAACTACTAAGTCTTTCTCTCCTTCTACTTCATAGATTTTCATAGGAGCGCTTGGTCTATTTTTCATCCATTCTATTAACTGATCTGGAGTATCAAAATGATCATAGAATTTTATAACATCCTCTACGTTCTTGCTGGTAAACAATCTGTTCAATTCGTCTAATTCCTCTGGCATATATTCTATTTATAAAGTAACCCAGATTTATATAAAAAATGGATAGGGATAAGATAGCATTTATATACGTAAATGGCCACCCAAATACAGTACTATTGGCTGACTACTTAGGAATAAAAGAAAAGGTAAAGATAACAAATTTCTTTAGCGAATCATTTAAAAACACAATAAAAAGCTTATTAACTATATTTTATCTTCCCAAAAACTATGATGGATACCTTATAGAAGGTAATTTTATCCTTCCAATTATAGCAAGAAAATTGCATATAATCAACAGAAAAACAAAAATAATAAAATACGTGGGAGAGCCGATATTTTACCGTTTATTAAACGGAGAAACTAAAGGAATAAAAAAACTCACACTAAACTACTTTTTAAAACAGGTTGACGGCTTTGTGTGCCATGGAAACTGGCAAGCGGAACTATTAACAAAATGGATGCCTAATGCAAAAAAGGTGGTTGTTTACACACCAATATTGCCAAAGATTTACAATGAATTAAATGATGGAACTATCCCTAATTTAAATTCGCATAACCTTTTAACGATAGGAAATGAAAGGGTAAAGTACAAAGGACTAGACATTTCAATAGATGCATTTAAAATCATAAAAAGCAAATACAAAGACGCTAAATTAACTGTGATTGGAAAACAAAAGAAAGAAGTTATAGAAAAATATAAGAATATAGATGGTCTAAAATTCCAAGGACCAGTGCCTTCTTTATTTTCATACATAAAAGATTCCGCACTTTATATTCATCCTTCTAGAGGAGAAGCCTTTGGACTTAGTATAGTTGAAGCGATGCTAGGGGGATTACCAGCAATAGTGTCTAAGGATACTGGTGCAAAAGTCTTCGTAGAAAAGCTTGGAAAAGAGTTTATAGTGGATACAAATGCGGACAGTTTAGCAAAAAGTATAGAGTATTATTTAAAATTACCTGAAAATAAAAAAATCGAGTTATCAAAATTGGCGAAAAGTTTGGCAGAAAATTGTAATCCCGATAAAGTGCTGCCCAAGTTCAAAAAAGATTTTGATAATTTTGTGGAGGGATTAATAAAAATCTGAAGTAATAAATAATTATAAATTGGTTTATAAATATGAATATAAATTTAATAAATTATACTTTTAAGGAAAATGGCAGGGGTGTAAGTACCTATTCAATAAGATTATATAATGAACTACTTAAAAAAGGTATTGACGTAAAAAAGATAGCAACTAATGATATATTAAAAAATATTAGACTTGGAAGAGAAGCTAAAAATACACTATTTTTTCTTCTTAAACACAATGAAATAAAAAACAAACTTGTACATGCGATGGCCCCAAATGTAATACCAAAACCCTACTTGGAGCTACCAAAAAATAAAATAGTTACTATCCATGATTTCTACATTTTTGATGAAAACTATATAAAAGAAACATTAAAAAAATTGTCGTATTTGAATAAAATTTTGGCAAAAAAGCTAATTAAAAAACAGCAAGATGATTATACAAGGATTAAACGTTATGACTTTGTATTTGCAATAAATAATAAAATCATAGAAAAACTGGTAAATGACTTTGATGTCGACAAAAACAAAATTGAAGTAAGTAATAGTATAATACCCGATAAATTTCAACCAATAAAATATAGAAAGCAAGAAGGCAAAAAAATAATAGGTTTCATAAATAATTTTACTGAAAATAAAACAGACAAGCTAAGGAAATTCATTAAAATATTTAAAGAAATGGAGGATAATTCTCTAGAATTTCAAATATATGGTAAAGGATTTCCCTTTAATGATTTGATAAAAGACGACCAAAGAATAAAGTATCTTGGATTTTTGCCTGAAGAAAAAATTGTAGAAACTTATAATTCATTTGATGTTTATCTATCTACTTCTACTGTTGAGGGATTTGGATTGCCTATAATACAGGCCAAAGCATGCAAAGTACCAGTGTTATGCTACGACGGAGAAATACCAGAAATAGTAAAAAGGAACACATTGCTGTGGAATGATGACAACTTATCAGAGATTATAAAAAATAGGGCATGGGAAAAAGTAGACGTTGAAAAAGCTTATTTGGATGCTGAGGAATGTAGAGCCGATAAGGTTGTACCTAAGATTATTGAAGTGTATAAAAAGGTATTTGAATGAGCTATAAAAGGTATTTAAAAAAAGATTTTGTAAGTGATATATGAAAAAAGCTTTAATAACTGGGATAACGGGTCAGGATGGATACTTTCTATCAAAATTGTTATTATCAAAGGGATACGAAGTTTCTGGGATAATTAGACGTAATAGCAGTATGCGCCAAGGTACATTAGAGAAACTTGATCCTGAAGAAAGAAAACAAATAAAAATTTACTATGGGGATATAACAGATAACAACTTTATAGTTAGTACTATAGAAAAAATAAAACCTGATGAGGTTTATCATCTAGCTGCGCAGTCATTTGTTGGGTACAGCTTCGAAAACCCTACATTTACCTACCACAACAACATAATGGGTACTTTGAATATATTAAATGCTGTAAAAGAGAAGTCTAAAAATACAAGATTATACTTTGCGGCTACATCGGAACTTTTTGGAAAAGTAACAACCGCTCCGCAAAATGAAGAAACTCCATTTATGCCTAATAGCCCGTATGCAATATCAAAATTGGCTGGCTATTGGACTGCTAAATCTTATAGAGAAGCCTATAACTTATTCTTCTGCAATGGTATTTTATTTAACCACGAATCAGAAGTGCGTGGACCAGAATTCGTGACTAGAAAAATATCAATGAAAGTAGCTAAAATAAGTAAAGGAGATAAAGAACCACTAGTATTAGGAAACTTAAATTCAAGAAAGGATTGGGGGTATGCAAAAGATTTTGTTGATGGCATGCATTTAATGCTTCAACAGAAAAAAGCAGATGATTTTGTCTTAGCCACTGGAAAACAGCACACTGTAAGAGAATTTGTAGAGGAATCATTCAAATGCATAAACAAAGAAATAAATTGGGAAGGAAAAGGAATAAACGAAGTAGGAAAAGAAAAAGGCAGCAACAAAATATTAGTAAAAGTCAGCAAGGAATTTTTTAGACCAATTAAAGCAGAAAACTTCTTAGGTGACTATTCAAAAGCAAAAAGAGTGCTTGGGTGGAAACCAAAAACTAAATTTGAGGATTTGGTTAAAATAATGGTAGAAAATGATTTGATTTACAGTTTATAATAAAACTATGGATGTAACTTTGATTGGGAATGGGTTTAATGATATCGGATTAAGTTGGCCCCGATGTAGCCTATTACTATTTGAAGGATTAAACAAAAGTGATAAAATTAAAATTGAAAAAATAGATTTAGCAATAAAAAAAGCGATAAAAAGTTCATATATAGGGTTTGGGACCTTAAACAGATATTTATATTTTATACAAAATAAAAACGCAATAAGAAATAAGAATGTACACATATTATACCCAGGGGTAATACCGCCGTTTTTTTTGAATTTAGCAAGGAAAAAAATCGTAACTATTCATGATTTATATTATCTAGAACCAAATTTTAATATTAACAGAACTAAGAATTTTATTACAAATAGAGTTGCAACAAAATATCTTAAAAAAAGATTAAGTAGAGACCATAATCCTAAAAATTATGATTACGTAATAACTTCTGGAGAGACCACTAAGGAAAAAATAATAAAGCATTTTGGGGTTAGTGGAGATAATATAGGGATAGTTCCATACATAATACCTGAAAAATTCTTTGTAACGGGAACATATACAAATAAATCAAAAAAACGAATTATAGGGTACATTAATGGACAGGGATTTAATAAAACACCTAAATTAAAACTTTTTATAGAACATTTTAAAAAATTCAAAAATAATGATATAGAATTTCATATATACGGTAAAGGTTTTCCTTTTCAAAATTTAATTAAGGACACAAACATCAAGTACTTTGGATTTTTGCCAGAAAATAAACTCGTAGACACCCTATCCAAGTTCGACGCATATCTATCCACATCAACAATTGAAGGATTTGGTCTACCAATAATACAAGCAAAGGCATGTAAAGTACCTGTATTATGCTATGATGGAGATATCCCGCAATTAGTGAAAAGGAACACATTGCTGTGGAAGGATGATAACTTATTAGAGATTATAAAAAATAGATCATGGGAAAAAGTAGACGTTGAAAAAGCTTATTTGGATGCTGAGGAATGTAGAGCCGATAAGGTTGTACCTAAAATTATTGAAGTGTATAAAAAGGTATTTGAATAAAGGTAAAAGTATTTAAAGAAGATTATATAGATATAAAAATTAATGTACCTAAATAATACTGTTATAACAAGAAAGAATTCCTATAAGAAGCTTTAAAATCTGCCGTAATAATGTCTTAAGCAGAAATCCGTATAAAATAATTGCATTAAAATTTTAAGACACTAAAATTAGTAGGTAATTAAAAATAAAACATAATGGATATTATTGGAAAAGTTAAATTAAATACTTAAGAATACATTTACTTTATAAGCTTAATTTGCTTAGATTTTAAATAGACATTAATTATGGATCTTAAAAAAGCAGCAAAAAGAAGAATAAGCTTATATAGAAATCGCAAGAAGATGGGGGTGCCTTTAAAAGAGCTTTTGGCCTATGACTCTATCCTGCTATTCAAAAGAGAGGAAAGAATAAAGGCAGGAAAAAGGATTCTTAAGAAGCGTGGAAGATACTATGCAAAGCAGAGATACAACCTAGAATTTACAGAAAATAGCGATGTTGATGAAATCTTTACAGATAATATTTACTCAATTTACAGCGATTTTATACCTAAAGAAGGACAAGTTGTGGTAGATATTGGAGCACAGTACGGAGATTACGCTATACTGTGCAGCAAGGTCTACAAAGCTAAAGTTTATACCTTTGAGCCACTGCCTGAAAACTTCAAGGAAATAACGGAGAACATAAAGCTCAATGGGTTAAATGAACGGCAAATACAAGCCTTTAATGTGGCGCTTGGAAACAAAGACAAAACTGAAATTTTAAGTTACAGCGGAGAGATGGCCAATAACTTCGGTGAAGGTAATAGAATAGAAGTGGAATTCAGGACACTCGACAGCTACAAGATTAAGCCGGATCTAATGAAAATAGACGTTGAAGGGTTTGAATTAGACGTTCTGGAAGGAGCAATTGAAACGATTAAAAAGTACCATCCTAAAATTATTATAGAGACGCATAGCAAAGAATTGGAGAAAAAGACAAAAGAACTTCTTTCGAGATTTGATTATAGATTAAAGCATGAGGGCCGTTTAGTTTACAATGCAAAGAGTAAGTTTGACAAGGTGACAAATTTATTCTTTGAATAATTCAAGCTATTCAAATGTAAGAGATAATTTCATACCCATTCGAAAGCTGTTTAAAAAATGATTAAGTTGTACTGTAAAGCTATACAAAATTAAGAAATAATCAATATTCTTGTTTGAATACCTCTAAAACTAAACTTGTTGATAGAATAAAATTAATAAACGCATTACACCTACAGTAAATATGAAACCTTTAATAAGCATATACGGGACTGTTTTCAACAACGCAAATATCATAAGGAAATCCATTGAATCTGTGATAAGTAAACTGCCTGATTTCAGGGAAAAATTCGAAATGGTTATTGTTGATAACTACTCTACTGATGGAACTTACGAGATACTAAAGGGATACCAAAAAAGATACCCAAACATAACGATAATACAGGAAAAATGCACCAGAGGTAAAGGCAGAGCTATTGCTTTTGACAACACTAAAGGCAAGTATGTATTGATGATTGACTTTGATACTGTTTATTTAGAACCATTCAAAAACATAGTCTATAACTATAAAAGGATAAAGCCAAATGAGATTTACCCGATGTTTATGATGAGAAGGCAGACTATGAAAACTATTGGAAACTGGAAAAATCTAAATTATGCTGAAGATTTGGAACTTAGTGCAAATGCAATTTCAGAGGGTGTAAAGGTTTATTCTATACCTTGTGCATTTTTTGAAAATGAAACAAAAAAAAATAGAGAAAAGAGATACGCTAATGGGTATAGTTATATTAAAAGGCAACTTAAAAACTATGCAGACATGATAAGTGGAGGAGGTTTAAATTTATTAGATCTTATAAATCGCCGTAAAAACCATAATAAAATAAAAATTATATTGTTATACTTTTTTTGTAAAATTATAAATCCAAAAAAATTTAGGCACTCTAAAAAATACAATAATATAGACTTATTTAATAACCATTTACTTTTTATAAGTCCTAAAGGGCTAGGAATAAAAAATAAATATTGGGTAGGAGAAGTTAACTATGGGATAAGTTCTAAGGACATAATAAAAACAGTTTATACTTTATGCCATATCGGATTAAATCAAACAAAGTTAATAACACATAACTCTAAAAGCCTGCTAAGTTTATACCACAAAAACGCTGATAAAAATATTATAAAAAGAAGGATAGCTCATTTTAAAGCAAATACAAGTTAAGCATACAAAAATTTAAACTTAGGTTACCCGATAATTAAGCTGAAAATTAATTTATAGAGGCATAAAGATAGTAAATCATATAATAACAAAATAAAATTTGAGGTGTAAATGTAAGTTAGAAAATCCAAGAACCATATATCACTAAAATTTCAAATAATACCATTAACAGAAAAGATTATTCTAAATACTTTTCGGTTATGACAAAGGTGTTTGCTAAATCGGCTATGAAGTAAACCCTTTTCGCTTATCTTCTCCCTTGGTAAATCTGTTCCTCAAACTTCTTTTCCTTTGTTTGCATTTTTAATAGTTACAACAGATGGAATGTAATTTTTAAACATTCCTGTTTTTCTTTCTATTTTTATAATAGTAGCTTATCATTAAATACTCATACTTTATAAATA
>JAJZKH010000016.1 GCA_021850955.1 Microcaldota archaeon | reverse complement strand
TTGTTAAGCAGTCAAACATCAAGACAGATCCTTGTCTAGAATCTTCGTGTAGACCCCTAAGCATCTAATAAGAATACCAATTAAAATAGGTAAGATCCCTTAGGGCTTTGTGCCATTTAAAAATAAAGTTTATAATTTAAAGTGTACAGTTAAGATAGTTTCAATTTATTGCATATTTTTTCTATGTCTACATATTCATTCTTAAGAAGCACATGATCAAGGTCTTTTACAGTTATGCTTTCATAGCGCTTTTGAAACTCCTCTATTCTTTTCATAATTTTTTCTAAAAGTATTGTTTTTATCTCTCCGCTTAGAATCTTGCCTTTTTTATAAGAGTCGTAAAGTTCTTTAGATTCATTTTCTTTTAAAAAGTAACTTTTTAAGTATATGTAAGCGATATCAATATCTGGATTTCCCCCCAACTTTCTATGTTCTTCTATGCTAGATTGACCACCGCTAAATGCAGACATTATTTTCTTTTTAATCTCTTTTTCAGCATCAAGAAGGAAAATAGCATTATTTTTTGATTTTGACATTTTATTTCCATCAATACCAGGAAGAAAAAAGGTATGTAGAACCGCAGGTTTTTTATATCCAAATTTATCTGCTAATCCCCTACATACTCTTAAATGCGCATCTTCATCTGGACCTATAGGCACCAGAACGTTTTTTATTCCGTGCTCCTGGGGCAGAAGTATATGTGCAGATTGAACTGCGGGATAAAAATGAAGACCAGCATTTTGATCCGGAGTATGACCATAAACTGCACGTATTTCAGATAAGGTTATACCACGGGAAAGCTTTATTGCAAGATTGTAAATATTAGTGTAAAACTGATCTATGATTATATTTGTATTTTTTGAATCAAAGCCATAAGCAAGCATCATTTTTGCAAGAATTATTGAGTTTTTAAGAGCTTCTTCTTGTGTTTTTACCTTGAGTGAGACATAGCTTTCATCATCAGATATTGGAATGAACATCTTAATTCCAAACTCTTTCTGAAAAAATAGATTAGTGTCAAAAACTGACATATGACCAACATGCATTGATGCGCTTGCGTTAAAACCTGAAACTATGGCACTTTTAGAACCTTTTTTAAGTTCTTTATAAAATTGATCGAATTCCCGATGAGTATACATAAGCCCATTTCTGAATGTATAGAAATCAGGGATATCAGAAAGTTTTGAAACGTAACTTGCTCCAAATTTTTCTACTAGTTTAGTATTCTCAGCCATTAATTCTTCTTGTACCATGAAGTAATATTAACATAAAGCATATAAAAACTTATTGTGAGAGTATGAATTTAAATTTATTTAGATACTTAATAGATTGAGGTTTAATTACGGATAAAAAAATTATTTTAATGGCAATTCTCTTCTTTCTTTTAGCCATAGTAATAACAAAACTTTATATGGTTAATGGTGTTGACTGGGATTTTATAGCACACTACTTAAGCGCTAAATCTGCCGATTCAGGTAATTTTGTTACAGTTGTAAGGAATGCAGTTGCAACCGGAAGAACTTATATGAATTTTGGCATTGTCGAAACAAAAAATAGCTATTTTGAATCGTACAGGGCTCCATTAAGCATAGCTGTCTTTATGATTCTTTATCCAATTTTAGGAAATTATTCCATAATTGCTTATTTGATAATAATGGTTTTACTTCTTTTTTATGCAACAGTATATTTCTCAAAAAAATTCAAAATTAATTACATCGTAGCAGGAGCATTGATAGTTTTACCATATATAGTTATATTTCCATTCATAGTTAATAGCGAAGAGATGCTATCACTTTCTTTGATGATAATAGCTCTTTCCTTAGAAACAGATAATAAATGGCAATCTGGAATAGTTTTTGGACTTGCGTGCCTTGCAAAATATACTACTTTAATATTTTTGCCTATTCTTTTGCTATTGAATGGTAGGAAGAATATCCTTAAAGGTTATGTAAGCTTTGCGTTAGTGACTTTACCATGGCTTATCTTTAATTATCTCATTTATGGAAATCCACTATATAGTTATCTATCTTCAATAAATGTGTCTCTTGAAAGTTCAGCCCCTAGTGCGATATCTATAACTGCATTATTTAATATATTGATAAACTTCTTGCCTGCGTTTTTGATAATTGCGTTTTTTATATATTTTGATGTTAGAAAAAATGATTCTGAGATTACTAAAAAAATTAAGAAAAACTTTTTAATAGATAAAAAAACAAGATTATTACTATTATTTTTTGTTTTTTCTTTTATGGAGTTCATAATATTAGGATTACATGAAGATGTTTTTGATCAGACAAGATATGCTTATTTCTTATACGCTTCATTAGGCTTTTTAATCGCATATATAGTTACAAAAATAATAGAGTTATCAATAAAAAACAATAGAACTTTGCAGTATAAAATTATCTCAAAATCGGATATTATTCTGTTTTTTGTCTCTGTAATATCAATGCTTGGAATATTTTATTTTTTAAGCTTTAACTCAAATTTAGGAATTTATCTAGGGAGTGGAAATCCAGTATTTAACACAATAGTTCTTGATTTAAAAAGTATTAATCTTTACAACTGTAACTTTGTTTCTAATGATTGGGTTTATTTGAGGTATTATAACATAACAGCATTTTCTCCATACTATTATAATAGCAGCATTAAAAACTATCCAAGTATAGTTTTAAATCAAATAGGAACTGCGCCCAATGGAGTTTATACAAATCCAAATCAAAACTTGTACAAAAATACAAACTTTGATATTTATTTTAATAAAACTCTAAAATGTTAAATTTTGTGAAAAAGTAATTATTTATTAACAAAAATTATAGAAGTAAAAACCTAAAAAGATGTATTATATTTATATGTATTATTAGCTAAGGTATTAATTGTGATATTATGGCAAATCAAGGAGCAGGAGGAGGCTGTGAATGTGGTGGAGCTTGTAGATGTGGATGTTTTGGAGGATGTGTTTGCCAAAAAGAATGTTACTGTGGATGTAGTTGTGGAGAGAGAAAAAAGGACAGAGGCAAATAAAATTATAAAATTATATATATGATAATTCCTTTCCAAATACGGCATCTATCTTGAAAATACGTACTTTACTTTTATTCCTCAGGGTTATTTCATATATTGGAATGTAAAGCAAAGCAGTGTTGATTATATAGCAGGTAGGGAATAATGATTTTAACACAATAATAGCTTGTTTAGCCGTTATTGCTTCTCCTTCTATCTCTTCCAAAGATACATTTTCTTCTATTTTTGGCAGACCATAATTAATATCATAGTCTTTATACATATTAGAATATATTTTATCGTTTTTTATATAGATAAGTTTTCTTGAAGCTAACCTTTGAAGAACTAAAGAAATCCCTTTACTTTTTGATGAATAATTTTTGAGTATATCTATTTTTTTGATAGTTTTTTTAAATCTAATTTCAGCAAGAATCTCTTCTTCTAAAGGAGAAAGTTTTTGATATTTGAATTGTGGTACTTTAATAATTATTTTATTTTTAAATTTTACTGGAAACCCTTCTTTTGTCAATAATATCGAATATTCATCAAACTCTCTTTTTTTGTTTGTTGGTATTCGTATAGTGTAAAAAGTCGAAGGGATATATTTTTTTTCTATTTTATCTATATCTTCAATGTTTTTTCCAAAAATACCTAAGGCTTTTTTTGAAACTTTTTTTGCATAATTTTTTGCATACTCTTCTGGCATATTAGGAGTTATTATATTTATTTTTACTTGTTTTTCTAATTTTTTAATAGATTTTTTTTCTTCTTTTTGTATCATAGCTTTGTTTTTATTTTCTGAATTTAATTCTTTTATCAAAGATTCAGCCATAAACTTATTATTTACAGAGAACTCACCAATTTGGGGCGTTGAGCCCATATGGAATGCCAGTCTTGATTTGACCTTTATCTTCTCTTTATCTGATATCCCAAATGGCATAAACTCTCCAATTCCAAGATTTACTATTTCGTCTAAAGTAGTTCTGCTTGAAAAAAGTTGGCTTATTGCATTTAGATCATTTTCTATAGTTAATTTACCTATAAAACCATATGAGCATTGTGAAAGTACATTTTTACTTATGTTGCTAGGCCTTTGAGTAGCTATTAGAAGACCTATTCCACGTTTTCGTCCTCTTACACTTAACTCCTCTATTATATTTATTTTCTGATGAACTACTTGCGGAGCAAATTTATCTGCTTCTTCTATCATTACAAGAAAAGGTTTTCTTAAGTTCTCTTCTATATTATAAAGTGAGGATAACGCATTATAAACATACTCGGTCTTTTGAACGGTATCTGAGACGTCAAGTATTATCGGTATCGCGTTGTTTATAGAAGATAGAAAAAGTTTGTCTTTATCAACATCAATAGAAACATCAGCACTGCTACCGCCGACTATAAGAATGTTCGGAAGAGTTTCCTTTAGCGAGGAATATTCGCCTTCGGTATCTATTATGCAAAATGGCAGATTTAATTTGCCTAGTTCTTCAGCTATTATGCCCATTAAAAATGATTTTCCAGAACCGCTTTGGCCAATAACACAGCCCCTGCCAGTCATTATGAGCTGTGCAGGAAGCCTTGTTTTTTCGGAAATATTAAGTTCCATGAATTTTAATCTGAATTAAAGAATATTAAAGTTATCGTAAATCCCAATACTGATATGAAATAATATTAAGAGGTTATTTATATCAAAAAAATCATATTATCCATAACAAAAAATGAGATTAATCGAGATATTCTTAAATAAATAATGTGAAAATATGCAAAAAGAAGGTTTTATTAGGAAATACATGCATTCTGGAGAAAAAAGCCTTTTTAGGACAATTAAACGAGAAGGGGTAGAGAACGTAATACCAGTTATTTTAGAAGAAGTAGAAAAAAAGATAAGCTTTAATATTAATGAGTTTGAAAGAGACATAAGTTTAAGAACAAGTTTAAGGAATAATGCGCCCTCTACACCTGAGATAATAACGGGCATTGCTCTTTCTAATTCCAAAATCTCTTTTTGTTGGGATTTTCTTAGAGTTTTTTCAGACAATAAAGCTAAAACACATAAATCGATATTTCCTGATTTCATAACTAATGTAATGATAGGAGATAAACTGCTTGCAGTAGAGTTTCATTCAATGAAAATGCTTTTTAATGGATTGAAAGATAAATTTAAGGCAGATACAGTCAAAAAAGAGGTAGAGCAATGGACAGGAGGAACAGTTAATAGTAATTTATATGTTTTATTTATTTCAGACTTTAAATATGAAACGTTTACCAATGTCTTTAACGTTGACCCATTATCATTTTCTGACATATATGTTACTTATCCTAAAATGAGCATGATATCTAGAGACAATAGATCTGAAAGGCAAATACCACCACATGTTCAAAAAATTGAAGAACCAAAGAGGTATCTTCTTGAAGAGTTTAAAAAGATAGATATTTTTATGAAAAATGGTGATAAGAGCGTAAAATATTTTAATGCTCTTTCTTTAATTTTAAATAATCTTTTGAATGATCAAAAGGTGAAAAAATTGAATAAAGAAGCCTTCCATAAAATCCTAGAGATATATATAAGAACAGTTATAGAATCAAGATTATTAAGTAATGAAGACTATTTAATTGATAATTTAGAGAACTATTAGATTAACCATTAGATCGGATAATTTTTTGTTATGTATGTCTTAAGTTATAATTTAGGATTACAGTAAACGGTAAATAAAAATCATAGTAAGTTATTTAGTTTTTATTTTTATAAGTAATGATCGATAAAGGTCGATTTTTATGACAAAAATTTCAAAGATAAATATAAGGAAAATTATAGATTCTAGAGGCAACCCTACAATAGAAGTTGAGATATTTGATGATAGAAACTTATTTGGAAGAGCCGCAGCACCAAGTGGAGCCAGTAAAGGAAGTTTTGAGGTAAAGGATTATCCTGAAGGTGGGATAGACATTGGCATAAATAACTTTAAAAGTAATGTTTTGAACAAATTATTGGGTATGGAATTAACATCCCAAGAAAAGTTTGATAATACGTTACATGAAATAGATGGAAGTGAAAACTTTGCCAACATAGGAGGAAATATAACAATAGCAACATCATTAGCATATGCAAAGGCTTCTGCGTTATCAGAAGGTAAAGAACTTTTTGAATTTGTAAACAAAAATAACAACAAACTAAAACTTCCATCCCCATTAGGAAATATAATAGGTGGTGGAAAACATGCAATAAACGGTACAACAATGCAGGAATTTTTATCTGTTTCTTCAGGAAAAAATTATACAAGCTCTGCTTTTGCAAATATAGGAGTCCATAAAAAGGTAAGCGAGCTGTTAAAAACTAAATTTCCAACTTTATCTTTAGGATTAGGTGATGAGAAGGCATGGGTAGCCCCACTTACAGACATGGAAGCCCTTGAGATCCTTTCTTCTGCAATAAATACTATAAAAGAAAAGTCAGGAGTAGACATAAGAATTGCTGTTGATCTTGCGGCCTCAGAATTTTTTAAAAATGGGAAGTATAGTTACAAAAATAAAGAGTTGACAACAGATGAACAGATTAACTTTGTAGCAGAGCTGGCTGAAAAATTTAATATTAAAATTCTTGAGGATCCATTACATGAAGGAGATTTTGAAGGATTTGCCAAATTGACCAAAAAAATAGGAAATAAAACACTAATAGTTGGAGACGATCTTTTTGTAACTAATAAAAAAAGACTTGAAGATGGAATACAAAAAGGTTCTGCAAATGCAATTTTAATAAAACCAAATCAAATTGGTACGCTTACCGATATGGTAGATACGGTAAAGCTTGCCAAAAAAAGCAATTATCAAACGGTCATATCACACAGAAGTGGCGAAACTGAAGATACAACAATAGCACAGCTTGCAGTAGGTTTAGATATAGGATATATTAAGACAGGTACAATAGGAGGAGAAAGAACTGCAAAACATAATGAATTGATAAGGATAGAGGAAAAACTAAATAATAAATAAGTTAATTATTTAACATTCTACTGTTACTATCGCTACTATAGGTAGTTGTAGTATTTAAAAGTTATGTCGAATAAATAATGCTCATTAAATGCCCAGCTCCTTATTTAATTTCTTTTTTAATACAGTTTTAATTATATCGTAATCTATTCCACGTATTCTATAGTATCGCTCAGCATTGCTCATGTTAAAGTTAGGTTCAATAGTTCCGTTTATTTTTAGCTTTTCTTTAATTTCATCTAATTTTTTCTTTGAAGTTGCACTTATTATAATGGTGCAATGAAGTAGAGGTAACTCTTCAATAAGTACAGTAGCTCCATCAAACCAGTAGATAGTTTTGCTTATTTCTACATATTCATAATCATTTTTAGGCATTGCAGAGATAAGCATCTTTGCCGCATTGAAAAAATTATCTATTTTTACCTCTGATTTATCTGATTTAGTACCTTCAAAGTTGCTCTCCTCCATCTGAATAGTAGAGCTTCCTTCACGAGAATTAATTGTAAGCCACGAGTTTCCATTAAATACGGTATTTTTCTTATTTTGAAATTTAACACTAGGCTCCAATCTAAATCGGATCTGTTTTTCTATAGTGCTGCTTAGAAGTTTTGCCTTTGATTTTTTAAGCTTTTCTTCTGCGTCTTTTTTTTCAACGTTCTTTATTCTTAAGTAATATAGTTTCATCTTATCTACGGTTATTTGATATTCTAAATATTATATATATTATTGGAAAGGAAACAAGCCAGATGAAGAACCTTCCTTTTATTCCATATACCTCAAAACTCCAGAAGAATGGCAGTATTGAAATGAAGAAAATTACGCCTATAATAAAATTTGCAAGTATCTGTTGTTTGTAATGGTTTAATTTTTTTGTAATTACCTTTTGTTTTATTACGATATAGGTAAGTATGCCGAGTATTATCATTATAGAACCCATGTCAAATGCATATATTGAAGAACTTATATTGATTATTGCGTCGCTAGATATTGGAGATTTTAATATGTTAAAAAGATAAGGTTCTATTGAAACAAAAAACAAAAGCAGTATGTTTAATAAGATTATTGAACGAGTGGAGAATTTTAAAGCAGATTCTATAAGAGTATATCTAAACCAGACAAACACCAATATTAAAAATCCAAATGCATAGCTAAGTATATTCCCAACAAACGCAGAGGGAGTAGTTACTGAAGTAGAGGCAAGAAGCAAAGCGCCTATTGAGAGGGCCAGACCAAATACCAGATCAGTAAGTGATTCTATTCTTAAATCTAATTTATGATCTTGTTTTGTTACTTTTTTCATCTGTTATCCCCGCTTCCTGATATTACACCGCGTTCTTTTCTGCTTTTAAGTTTTGAAAGATTGTGCTCTGCAGCCTTGGTAAGATTTATGCCCAACTCTGTAGAAAGCTGAGAGAGATACCATAGAACGTCCCCAATCTCACCTTCAAGATCCTCTTTATTTGGAATTGATTTATCCCTTGCTATTTTTTTAATCTTATTCAATAGCTCACCTACTTCTCCTGCTAGACCCAATGCAGGATAATAAAAACTTCCATCCATATTGTCAGGGTACTGTGCCGTTGATTTTGCATTTTCTTGATATTCTGAAAATTCCATTAAATCACAAGATAAGATATGTAACAATAATATAAATTACTTAACTTCAGGAATGAATGCTGCTGCTTTTTTATCATATTCCTTCATTATGTCTATCAAAAAAATATTTCCTAGATATCTGCCATCTTCTTCAACAGGTATACTTAATGATCCCGTTCTTGACATGAAATTAAGTGCCTTGGCTATAGTATCTGAAGGGCTTAAAGATTTAGAGTCGCTGTCTATCCAAAGGCTGGTATTAGGCATACCGCTTTTAAGTAGTTCATCTGCTGTTATACTACCTAGATAAATTCCTTTTTCAACTATTGGTATCGAGTTTATATTAAACTTTTTCATGAACGCTAATGCCTTTTTCTGGCTGGTCTTCTTATTTAATGAAATATCTTTTAATGGAATATCCCCAACCTTTATTGATAACATTATAGGTTTTTCATATTCATCATAATGAGCTGGGGAGAACTCTCTAGAATCTACCTGTGAACGGTATATCGTACTACCACCTGATGCTAGATATGAAAACGCCACTGCCAACATCGCTGCCGGAAGTAACTGCAAACTTCCTGTCATCTCTATGACCATAAGCATTACAGATATAGGAACCTTTCCAGCTGCGCCGAAGAATGCTAACATACCGACTATCACCAAAGGTGCAACGCTAGGGAATAATGATGGAAGGAATGAATGTAAAAGTATGGCATATACAAAACCTAAAGAAGCACCTACAAATATTCCAGGTGCAAAAACCCCGCCGCTTCCACCTGAACCTATAGTAAATGAGGTTGCAACTATCTTTGCAAAAGGTAGCATTACAAGTATCAAAAGCAAAGGCAAACCAAAAGTAGGAAGTATAAGTGCATTATTGCTTATTAGAATCTGAACCCAGCCATATCCTACAGCCATTACCTCTGGAAACATAAGTGCGATCATACCAGCTATTGCTGCACCGATTATAGGCTTATAATAATTCTTTATTTTAATAGATTTAAAACCATCATGAACTTTATAAAAGAACCAGATATAAAACATAGCAAGAAGACCTGCTATAATACCAAGTATTGCATAAAATGGAAGTCTTAGAGGATCGAAGGTTGTTGTTATATAACCGAATATTGGAGTAAAGCCAACAATAGAGCCAAAAATAGAGTAACCTACAGCACTTGCAACTATTGCTGGAAAAATAGCTTTTGTTTCGAAATCCTTTTTATAAGGTACCTCTATTGCAAAAATTGCTCCGCCTATAGGTGCCTTGAATATTGTTCCTACTCCAGAACCTATTCCAACAACCACCGCGGTTCTTCTATCAGAGTCATTTAATCTGAAAAAATCTACTAGCATAGAACCTATTCCTGCAGCTATCTGGGCTGTAGGACCTTCTCTTCCTGCACTTCCTCCAGTGCCTATAGTTATTGCAGAGGCTATTGTTTTTACAAGAGGAACTCTAGGCCTTATCTTCCCCTTATCTTTATGAAAAGCCTTTATTGCAGCATCTGTTCCATGACCTTCAGCTTCCGGAGCAAATCTATAAACTAAAAATCCTGAAATTGCTCCGCCTATTATTAAGACAATAGGTATAAGCCAGTAATTTGTAACAGAAAAGATATATCCTGCGCTGCCGCCTTCCCCTAAAGGTAATGGAATTGACATACCTAAAATATTACCTAAAAAAAATGACTCGGATATTTTTATTGCAAAATAGAATATTGTAGCGCCTATTCCTGCAGCTATCCCTATCAATATACCAAGAATGAGCCACTTTTCAAAATAGGGCATATCGCGCAATTTATTCATAATGGAGAATTAAGCAGCAAATATTAATATAGGTTTTTGTAAAAAACAAAGTAGATTTTAAACTTATATAATTTTTATTTTTTTCCCATAATAACTAAAGAATAATTCTTCTATTCTTCTTTTTGTTGAATTTATTGAGTTTATAAGTTCATTTTTTCTTTCTTCCATCTGCAAAAATTCCTTCTTCTTTTCGGCTATTATATTTATTTTAGAAAGATTCTCTTTTATATCCTGTTCATCTGAAAATACTTCTTCCTTTAAAATATGTAGCTCTTTGTCTAAAGAACTTAACTTTATTATTAACTCATTAATGTTTGAATTGCTTATTAGAATCTGAACCCAGCCATATCCTACAGCCATTACCTC
>JAJZKH010000015.1 GCA_021850955.1 Microcaldota archaeon | reverse complement strand
TGTTAAAATCATCTATTTCTTCATTGTTCAAAACCCTCAATAAAAATGCCAGTTTTTGCAGTTTGAACCTGGTTAAGAAATCTCCCTCTATATTTAATTTGAATTCTAGTGCTTTTGCATATGCTATTAATCTACTTATCTCCTCAACACCATCATCCATATTTAGCCTCCTTTTTTATATTCTTTAACCGCATCAAACCATTCGATTATATTTTTTAATGCTTCCTCTCCGCTATCAGTAATTTTATAGACAACGAGTGGTTTTTCCTGTATCTTTACTATAAAACCCTTTTTTTCCAAATACTGTATATTTGGCTTTGCTACCCCTTCCATTACTCCAAGATCATTTATAAGATATTTGTAAGGGTAACCATCTTCCTTGTAAATAGATAGTATTGTCAAACTCATTATCTTAGAATACGTTAAAAGCCTATGAAATTTCTGGTCCAGCCAAGGGGGCCTAATTTGCTGACTGTCCTTTACCTCCATACCTATAAATTTCCTTCATCGTATTTAAGTGTTTATTTTGCTATATTATAAACAATTTATCATAAAATATAAATAATTTTTAGGAGAAAAAGTATATAAAAGAGATATCCTCTTATATATATTAGGTAGTAAAACATGGTAAATTTGTACAGAAGAGGAAGGATACAGGAGAAGAAAGTCGAAAACTGGATGCGAAATAAAGGCTGGACTAATCTTCGCAGAAGCAAGGGAAGCCGCGGACCAGCAGATATTTATGGGAGATCCCCATCTAGGACTAGAACATATGTACAGGTTAAGTATGGAAGTGCCAGAATTTCTTCAATAGAACGTAGAAAGTTAAGGCAATTAGCAAAGAAACGAAAAGGCGCTGCGCTCTATATACATAAAGATAAAAAAGGGATAAAATTAAGATGGTTAGGAAACTGGAGTAGGAGGTGAAGATATGATAAATGAAGAGTACTGTAAAGAAACTGGCGGAATTGTCGAAGGAAGCAAGTGTCATATTAAAATTCCAGAAAAAGACTGTAATGAAATGGGTTTTGAATTTAACCTGAAGGAGGAATCATGTATTATCGACCTAAGTGACAATTTCTATAATAAACTAATGCGCGGTTTAAAAGTTAGCACAGAAACGTTAGTAGAAAAAATTCCTGTATTAGGTGACGTAATAAACACAATGAAAAGAGTTAATTTCAATCATCTTGTCGATGATATTGATGAATTAAAATTAGAATTATATCAGCTTTTACACCAGTAAAAAATATTACTTAACCACGAATGCACAAGAACTTGCACCCCTTTCATAAACGCCTCGCCCCAAATTATTACAAAATAAAAAAAGCCCAAGCGAGGGCTGATCTTTATCCATTCAGCGGCTATATCGGATGTAGTTTGCTTATAAAATTTCCACAGCTAAAGTGTATTTTCTTAGAATCTAAATCATTTTAAAATTTTAAAGTTGTTAATATACTCAGAATAGTCTACTTTATTGTCTCTATCTTCTGATGCAGAATTGTTAAATATCTTAAAATTATAATTGTATTCTTCTCTATTGTTTTTACCCTTGCTAATCTTTTTGCCTTTTGATTTTTCACGCAAAACCTTAGAAGGCACGATTAACATAGGATGTTCAAATTTTTCATTGCCATTTTTATTAACGATTCTATAAATAATAAATATATAAAAATCAGCCACCAAACCATTTACTTTATCTTTGTCTATTTTAAACCAACCCTGGCCCTCTTTGTATTGCCGGCTCTCTTTAACCTGTATCTTGAGTATTTTTCTGTTTTTATTGTTTACTAACAGTAAATCATAACCAGTTAATTCATTATTCAGCGGTATAAACACCTCATAATCTTTTCCCAATTCACTTTTTAATGTGTCTGCGGCGACCGCTTCACCTACTTGCAAAGACCAAAAATTCTTTATTGCCATATAACTTCAGGTATTCTTGATTATATATGTTTTAAAATTCAGAAGTAGTGCCATTTATCTGAGATATCCTTATTCCTCAATTTAAGTTGGGGAGATAAGCCCTAATATTCTATCACGGCAGAAAGCTATAAAGGACAGAAAAAAGATTAAACTATGTGGAAATCCTAAAAGCCCTGGAAAAAGCAGCTGAAAATTCAGCGGAATACCAAAAAAAGCGTATAGAAGCACTAAAGAAAAATCCGGTCGCCAAAGAAGATTGGGTTCCATCAGAGTATGCCTTCGTGGCAGATTTGTATTATTATTTACGTCATATTTTAGGAACTAATAGATCAAAACGTCTGATTTTGGAGACTACTCCCTATATACGCAATAAAAATATAAGGGGCCATTCAAGACCAGACCTGTCTTACAAATATAAAAATGAATCTGTGGTTGTAGAGGTGAAAACGCAATTTCATATAAAGAAAGACGCAGGTCTAGAAAAAGGCACTATCGAAGATATACAAGCGGACTGCAAATCCTTGAAAACTCTCACAAAAAACGATTTTAAAAAAAGTGTGCATGTCGTAGCTTTTATAAACACCAAAAAAGATTTCAAATTGAAAGGAAAAGAAGTTACAGAATCTTTATTAGAAAAGGAAGTAAAAAAAGCTTGCAAATGCAAGAGTAAAGTCATAGTTTGTTTAGGTTTGGCTGATGTATGACCTTATATTAAGTATTGAAATTATAAAATAATTGTATTTAACTAGCAAAGCCTAGGTAAAGAAAAGTCTTAAATTCGATAGGTATTTTTATTGATGTGGATGAAACAAATTCTAATAAAATAAGGGATAAACTCATAGAGTATAGTAAAAATATAACAAAAGAAACAATAGAAAAAGATGCGAAGGGTCAGATAAAAGATCCCAATAAATATTCACTGGAATTTTTATTCGGAGTTATTCTTGATCAAGGAATTAAATACGAAAAGGCATGGTCATCACCCAATGAACTTAAAAATAGATTAGGAGAGTTAAACGTTGAAAAAATAGCAAGTATGAATGAAAAGGAATTAGAAGAAGTTATGTTTAAGAAACCAGCTTTACATCGATTTAGATACATGGCAAAACGTTTGATTGAAGCTTCTAAACTTGTATTAGATAAATATGAAGAGGATGCCTTAAATATATGGAAAAAGCCAGTCTCTGCAAAAGAATTAGAAAGTAGATTTAGAGAATTCAAACAAATTGGTCAGAAAAAGGCATCAATGGCAGTAAATATTCTGGTAAGAGACTTCAATATACAGATTAGTGGAGATAAGAGTGGAATTGACGTATCAAACGATGTAAATTTACGCAGAGTATTTCATAGAACAGGGCTTATAAAAGGTAATAGTGAGGAAGAATTAATAAATGCAGCTAAAAAGCTCAATCCAGAGTATCCTGGTGAACTTGATTACCCTGCCTGGGATATCGGAAGAAGATGGTGTCATGAAAACGATCCAAATTGCAAAGAATGTCCATTAAATGAAGCCTGCCCTAAGATTTTGACTTAAGGAAGTTCAGTCTATTACCTATTGAAAGCCCCTTCAAAGGTTCCTCAACATGTTTTAATTTATCTCTTATAAATTTTGCATAATTTTAGCCTGCTAAGATTATGAACTTGTCATTCTCTAAATCGGCATTTTCGCTAAGCTCTCTTATGATTTCTTCTGCCCATAATTTTCTCTCTTTAACTGGCATTTTATTTAATGTTACATTGTAAGGCCCAATTCCTGTATCTAAATATAATAAATGATACTTAGCTGGAAGGATGAATATTTTATCTGAATTCAATTTTTGGGCATATTTTAAGCTGTATTTGAATAAAGAACTGGTATACATATCTTTAGCTTTTGCACTGTGATCTAACTTCTTACTAATACATGAAATTAAAACTATGTTTGCCATATCTATTTACTTTATAATAGAATTGAAACTTTTATAGATACTATTTACCAAAAATTAAATGTTTCATTTAAATATTCTAAACAAAAAATGTAAAGCTATAAAAGTAAAGAGAAATTTGAGTCAATATACTCTATCATTTTTATTTGTAATGCCTGTATTCCTCTCTAAGTTTTTTGAATATTTCTTCATTTAAACTATCTAGAAAGACAATTTCGAGTGGCTATCCATGAGAAATGAGGTTTTGCCTGTTCTGGGATTGACCTTTATTAGAATGTTCTTATTTATTTTCATTAAAGTAATTATAGCTCATATTATAAATGTATTAAGTTCAAAAATATGAATAAACTTTTTTTCGTCGTGAGAAGATATAAATTTAGTACCAAATTTTTAAGCCATAACCCCCAATTTTGCCTTGTGGACTTGAAACTAAAAGTTTCCAGTATACTTTTAATAAATCCTCTTTGTTTTCATTTGTCCAAAAATCCTTTATTTTACCGCGTTCTAAATCATACCATCTATTCCTAAATGCATAACATATTAAATCAGTTGCCTGTAATATATTACTATACTTGTCATCCAAAAATAGTAGAGATTTTAAAATATATTCTGAGTAACGTCCTAAGAATTTTCCATACATTTCTAAATTACCTTTCAATACTCTATCAAAGAAATCTTTCTGCAGAGGTTTTTCAATCTTACCACTAGCAAGCTTATCTACAATTATTAAACCTTTTTCTTTCCAATTACGAAGATTAAGCAAGAATCTTTCTATAATAAAATCATAAGTCTGTGAATATTTAAGGTATGGATACCCTTTACTATCGTTCGAAGCCATTTTTAAGGTTTTTAGGTATTTACTACCTATTAATGCACTTATTACTTTACATCTGTATTTTTTAAGTAAATTGGATACTTCGGTATTTACTAATAAATTTTTTTCTGAGTTATTTAATTTATTTTCTCTTAGTTCTTTAAAATTATCAAGTTGAAACTTTTCCTTTAAATTTTGTAACTCATTGTCTAGATCTACAATTAAATTAGAGTCAACTATAAGTCCTGCCATCAAAAAGAACTTTATATTTATGTTCGGTTTATTCGGATCGACATCAGATTCATCTAAAAACATAATTCTCATAAAATAATTATACACTAATTTAATAATAACTTCACAAGTTTTAATCTTTTGTTAATATTAAATTTTAAGATATAATTAACAGATAATCTTTTAGAACCTTTTTATTAAACATTAGTATGAAAGATTTGAGAGCAGTAATGCTTTTATCTGAGTTAAAAAGAAAAGCTTTAACTAATAGCTGCCCTATAATAAAACGAACCGAATCCTAAGTAAGAAACCTGATATATAGTCCAATTCACTATTTACAAGCGAGTAAATTCCAATCTAATATAGTAAAGGCAGGAAGCTATAAAGGACTTGAAAAGATTAAGATTTATACTAAAAAAGTTTAAATATAAAATGATAGAAAGCATTATAAGTAAATATGAAGTAAAAAATTCAAATATTATTCAAGTAATATTATTAGTTAAACTTTGAGGTTCAAATGGCAAAAAAAGACTACTCTAATTTCGATAAGAAGGAATTAATTGAAGAAATAAAGAAACTAGAAAAAAGAAAGAAATACGGCCTAGTTTGGGAAGACAAACCGGAAAAAGTTGCCGAGATGTGCAAGGAAAAGTTACCAGTATTAGAAGAAGATAAAGAAAAGGAGATTGTTACCGATAAAGAAAAAGATTATAATATTCTTATTGAAGGAGATAACTATCATGCGTTATCTGTTTTGAATTATACCCATAAAGGAAAAATAGATGTAATCTACATAGATCCGCCATATAATACGGGAAATAAGACTTGGACGTATAATAATCAGTATATTGATGAGCAAGATGCTTTTAAGCATAGTAAATGGATCAGTATGATGGCAAAACGACTCCGGTTAGCCAAAAACTTGCTTAAAGACAAGGGTATTTTGATTTCTGCTATAGATGATTATGAGGTCCATAACTTAAGATTACTTTTAGATGAGATATTTAATGAAAATAATAGACTTGGAACTTGTGTCGTTGTACATAATCCGGGTGGACGTCAAGATGAAAAGTTTTTTCCAACTGCACATGAATATATGCTTTTTTATGCAAAGAATGCGAATTTAGCAGAAATAGGCAGATTAGAAATTCCAGATGAAAAGAATCAACAATATACATATAAAGATAAATTTGGAAGATATAAATTAAGAGAATTTAGACGGAGTGGATCAAATTCTAGAAGAAGAGATGGGCCGGGTTTATGGTATCCAATTTATTATAATAAAGATACGAAAGAATTGACATTGGAAAAAAAACCTGGTTTAATTGAAATAAAACCAATTGATAATAAAAATATAGAGCGCTGCTGGCGTTGGGGAAAAGAAACATTTCTTAGAAATAAAGATAAATATATAGAAGTTAGAAAAACAAAGAACGGAGAATATAACTTATATGTAAAAGAAAGGGAAGAAGACAATAAAGGAGAAAGAGCTAAAACCATTTGGAACAAACCTAGATATAGTGCAGTTAATGGTACAAACTTAATAAAAAATATGTTTAATGAGACCGAAAAGAAAATTTTTGATTATCCGAAATCATTATTTTTAATGTTGGATGTTCTTAAAATCACTGCAATGAAGAAAGATTCGATAATTCTTGATTTTTTTGCTGGTTCTGGTACCACTGGACATGCAGTTTTGGAGTTAAACAAAGAGGATCAAGGGAAAAGAAAAGTCATTTTATGTACTAATAATGAAGATAACAGAGGTGAAGGTTTTAATATTGCGGAAAAAGTTTGTTATCCTAGGCTCAGAAAAGCAATTGAGGGATATACTAACTTAAATGGTAAGAAAATCAATGGCCTTGGTGGAAATTTGAAGTATTTTAAAACAGATTTTGTGGACGCTAAACCAACAGATTCTAATAAAAAGAAACTTGTAAATAAATCAACAGAAATGTTATGTCTAAGAGAAGATTGTTTTAATAAAATTAAAGAACAAGACACATTTAGGGTGTACACAAATAATAAGGGGAAGCTTCTAGGAATAATATATAACGAAGAGGGCCTTAAGCCATTTAAGAAAGAGCTTAAGAAATTAAACAAAAAGACCGTTGTTTATGTTTTTTCTTTGGATAACAGTGCAAGAGAAGAAGAATTTGAGGATGTTAAAAATTTGGTAGATTTAAAACCAATCCCCGAAGTTATATTAAACGTTTACAGGAGGATTTTCAAATGATAGAGTTAAGAGATTACCAAATTAAAGCCGTTGACGAATTAAAAGATAAAGTAATTAAATTATTTAGAAACTCTGAAAAGGGAATCTGTGTCTTCAAAGCACCAACTGGGTCTGGTAAAACTTTGATGATTTCGGAAGTCATAAGAAAACTATCTTCTAACCCAGAAACTGCTAGTAGACTTTCATATATCTGGATTTCGGCTAGAAAGCTACATGAACAAAGCAAGGATAAGTTAGAAGAATATTACGAAGATGATAGATTAGTTACTTGTTCTTATTTTGAGGATTTAAATAATAAGCAGGTAGATGAAAAAGAGATATTATTCATAAACTGGGAAAGCTTAAATAAAAAAGACAAGAACTTATTAGTAAGAGAAAACGAACAAGATAATAATCTAAATAGCGTTGTCGATAATACTAAAGAAGACGGTAGGGAAATAGTGCTTATAATAGACGAAAGCCATTATGCCGCAGGCTCCGAAAGATCTAAAGAATTGATTGACATAATAAATCCAAAGGTAACTATAAATGTTTCTGCAACTCCAAAACTGATGACAAATGCTTCTTTGGAAATGTCTACGGAAATAGTTAACGTTCCATTAGACGACGTTAAACAAGAAGAGATGATAAAGCAGGAAATAGAAATTAATCCAGAATTTTTAGACATAAAAGTTGACAATAAAACTGTAGATGAAGTAATATTGGAGCAAGCCATTAAAAAACGTACAGAATTGCTTAACGCCTACAAAAAAGAGGAATCTAAAGTCAATCCATTAGTACTTATCCAATTACCAAGTCAGCGAGAAGGCTTAACTGATAAAAAGGACATGATAATTTCACTTCTAAAAGATAAATTTGACATAACTGAAAAGAATGGAAAGTTGGCGATTTGGCTCTCTGAAGAAAAGACCAGTAATCTTCCAAATATAGAAAAGAACGAAAACGAAGTCGAAGTTCTAATATTCAAAGAGGCAATAGCTCTTGGTTGGGACTGCCCACGTGCTTCTATATTAGTTATATTCAGAGAGTATTCTAGTTTTACTTTTACCATACAGACAATTGGACGGATAATGAGAATGCCTGAACTCAGATATTATAAGAACGAAGTACTAAATAAGGGCTACATTTTTACAAATTTAGCACACATTGATTTAACAAAAGAATATGTCAAGGATTACGTTACAATTTACGAATCCAAGAGAAGAAATGATTTGTATACAAAATTAGCATTAAAATCATTTTATCTAAAGAGACAAAGGGAAAAAACCAGGTTATCTAGTAAATTTATAGATATATTTTTAGATATAGCCGAAATAAACGGGCTTAGAAAGAAATTAACCACAAACTATTCGAAAATAGTCAATCCGGTAATTGCTGAAGGAAAATTAGTAAACATAGATAAAGAAGGTGAAGTTAAGGCAAAAGGACAAGTAAAAATAGAACTTAATGAATTGGAGATACAAAAAAGATTTGATGAGTTCATAGCATCGAATTGCTATCCATACGCCCCATATGACTCCAGCGACAGGTTAAAAACTGCGATTTATACTTTCTTTTACTCTGCTTTTAGATTTGAAAAATACAGTGAAAAGACTCAGAGGATAGTTTTGGGCAAAGAAAATGTTCAATATCTTATAGATATAATAAATCTAGCTAAAGAAGAGTACAAAAAGAAGGTAGTCCAAAACATCAACGAAAAAAGAGAATATCAGATAGAGACAAACTGGGAGGTGCCTTATATAATAATGTATTCCAAAAATTATGAAACCTTAGAAACTAAAAAATCAATAATGAAGCCGTTTTATATAAAAGGAGCATCTAAACCAGAACTTAATTTCATAAAGGAGCTTGATAACTCAAACAAAATAGAATGGTGGTACAAAAATGGAGAAAACGAAGTTACTTATTTCGCAGTACCTTATGATGATAAAGGCACTCCAAGAACATTCTATCCAGATTTTATAATAAGGTTTAAAGACGGAAAGGTCGGTATATTCGACACAAAAAGTGGTTTAACTGCCGAAGTAGCTAAGCCGAAAGCGGAAGCCTTACAAAGATACATAAAGGAAGAAAACGCAAAAGATAAAGAACTTTTCGGCGGGATTATAACAGAGATTAATGGTAGTTGGCGTTATAATGAAGAGAAAATTTATGAGTATAACCCCAATGATTTAAGTAAATGGAAAGTTTTAGAGCTGTAAAAAAATTATAATATAATAATTTTTTCCTTCTAATAATCAAAAATAGTTTTGCTACTTAAGATTTTTTCTAAGAATTCATTTTTATTAAATTTTCCGTCTATATTTTCCTTGTATAAACGGAAAAGCTGATAAGTAGTCATTAATACAAAGTTTTCTCTTTCAGCGATTCTTATTGCATCTTTTGTAAATGGATAGTCTGTCCCAATTGCCTTTTTACACTCAGCTTTTCTTAACTCTGGTTCGACTTCTCTAAATTCATTTAAAATAAATATCCCTTTTATATTATCTTTACCTGATTTAATGCATTCTCTTTTCCAGTCTTCAAGTTGCCTTAAGTTATCAGCATTTGCACATCCTTTTAGCCCTTTGACTTCTATTACAGCCTTTAATTTTCTTTCGTTTATCTCTATATCATGTTTACCATCTTTTTCCGTGTTTTTGCAGTTAATACCCATCTCTTTTAAAACAAAACATATTGCTGAGGTTAAATCATTACCACTTAGCCATAAAATTGATTTAGCTTTTTCTAGTTTACTTATCCGTTCTCGGATTTCTTTGATTTTTTCCTGAAGATTATACTCTAGTCCTAAAACATATTTAGGAGATGATGACCAAATAGGTATATTAAAATTACTTGATAATTCTGTTTTAGATTTTATTACTGTTAATAAGTCTCTTAGATAACTTGTTCGGCTATTGGCATAATAAAAATGATCATCAGGCAAAAAAATTATTAGGCCATTTCCTCTCTTGATTTGAAAGGATACTGTCTTTCCGATAATGTTCCTAGCAATAATATCAGAATCTTTTAGTGCATTCCTATCAACAGACTCATCATAAAGTTGCCCCGACCATTTTAGAGCCTCTTTATTTTTATTCAATAAATTGAATAAAAAATTATTTTTATTTAATTCGATAGCATCGCCTGCTTTATCAATAACCTTAATATGCACTCCAGTCCATAGATAATTATCTCTTATACCCCCAACCAATGGCACGATAACTACTCCTTTAAATGGTGCATTAAAAAATTCGTCAAATTCTTTTTTTCTTTCGTTTAATTCTTTAGTAAATTTTTTTATAGCATCAGCTGAGATAAATATAACCTGGTAGTCATATATTGTTGGTAAACTTAATTTAGCATAAAAAGCTTCGATACTAAAAATTTCTTCATTACTTTCCACTTTGGGTAAAAAATATTCGTAGAAACCAACAAATAAAACACGTATTTTATTTAATTCGCCAGTTTCTTTAGTAGGTTCTTTCAAATTTTCTTTAATATGACTTGCTTCTTCTCTCTTTCTAAATAACTTAGGTATCATATTACAAATACTATAACTAATCAAATTTAATCATTTCTGATTCTTATTCTAATAAATTAGAAGTACATCCATTCTAATATGAATTCAAATCTCGCTAATTATATATTTTTATAGTTAGAACTCTAAAACTTTGCTCCTTTTTTCATGCATTACTAATTAGTGATTTTTCTCGCAGATGACTTCGAGATAACTCTTACTTTACTCTTAGAAGACTAATAGATAAAGCCTATGTAAATTAGATATTGATTTTGAATGATTTAGGCATGAATTATGCAAAGTATATACTTTTTTATACATCTGGGTAAGGAGTGAAATTAAGAGAGAGATATACTATACTCCCCATTATAATGGGGCGAATGAGATTTGAACCATAAATTTATTTTTATATTAGAT
>JAJZKH010000014.1 GCA_021850955.1 Microcaldota archaeon | reverse complement strand
CTTTCTCCGTAATATCTACATACGCTTCATCTATGCTTACTTCTTCTATCTTATCTGCAACTTCTCTTACTAGCTTAAAAACCTCTTTTGACTTTTCTTCATAAAATTTAAAATCTTCTTTTATTAAAAGTAAATCTTTACATAGATTAAGACCTGTTGATGCAGGCATGCCACTCCTTACTCCAAACTTTCTTGCAGCATAATTGCAAGTCATTATAACTCCTTTGCTCCCTTCTCTGTATGTATCTGTAACTACCGCAATCGGCTTTTCTTTGAGTTTAGGATCTTTTAACTCCTCGCATGCTGCAAAGAAGTAATCCATATCTATTAAAAGTATAAAACGCATTTACGCACAGTAATTATAAATATATTAAGAAATTTAAATAATCATTTTAGAATAATAGAGGATTGTAATGAACTCAAAGATTCCTGATGATGCCAAAGTAGTCTTTAGTGGAAAGATTTGGGGTATATATCATTGGAAAGAAAAATTACCTAATGGATCGGAAGAGATTTTTGAGGGAATTAAGAGAAAAAGTACTGTTAGGATAATTGCTGTTTCAAATAAAAAAATTATCTTTGCAAAAGAATACGAACCTAATGGAACTTCATTTTATAATCTTTTAGGCGGTAGAATTGAGAATGGAGAAGAACCGTTATCTGCTGCAAAGAGAGAATTATTGGAAGAGAGTGGTTTTTCTTCAGAAAATTGGCAACTTTTAGAAGTTGTAGATGTTTTGAAGATGCCAAGAATAGAATTTTATTCATATTTATTTTTAGCAAAAGATTGCAAAAAGATTTCAGAGCAGAAACTTGAACCTAGAGAAAAAATTGAAGTTATAGAATCAGATTTTGAAGAATTCTTAAAAAAGATAATAAAAACTCAAGCTTATGCGGGATATGAAGAGAAATTAAACAAATTACTGAATGAACTTTTGTAATTGTCTGATATGTTTTATTTTTAGATAAACTATCAATAAATTTAATAATTTATTTTATAATATAATATTGTGGGTTTATGCTTTATGTTATAATTGAAAAGGATAGAAAGAATTATTTAAAATTTAAAAGATTAAGACTCGATGCAAAATTTATTGAAAAAAAGAATATAAAGTGGGAAGAACTTAAAAATAAAGATGTTATAGTCAGCGATGATGAAGAAGTTACAAAACGTGCCGTAAAAAATAAAATAATGAGTGTGTTGTTGATTAAGCTAAAGACATATAGCAAAAATTCTGATATTGTTTCAGATTTTGAATTTTATTATAGTGGAAAATTCAATAAAAGTGCAATTAATGGAATAAAAGCAGTAGTATTGTATAACAATGGAAAATTAAAGGCAAAGATAAGAAAAGGAGTTGCAAACGTAATTTTGAATAAAAATCATGATAAAGTATTGCTTTTAAAGAGAAGATCACCAGGTTGGGGATATAGTTTTGTTCAAGGAGGAATTGAAGAAGGTGAGAGTGAATTAGATGCATTAAAACGAGAGACCTATGAAGAATCTGGAGTGAAAGATTTCAAAGTCCTTAAAAAAATACATATAAAAGTACCTTATTACTTAGTACAATTTAACGGCGTAGAAGTTTGGAAGATACGAATAGGAAGATATGACCTTTTTATTACAGAAGCTGAAGAAGGAAATAAGATAAGTTTTAATGATTCAAGTGCTAAGGAAATGTTTATTTCTGGAGAATGGTTTAGCATCTCAGACGCATATAAGTTATTACCTCTTGCAAGGCATAAAAAGTATTTAGAATACGCAATTAATTATCAAAAAAACATTAAGAAGTAGTTTTATGAAAGAAATAGAAACAAAGATACTTGAATTTGATGAAAAAGACCTTAGAGAAAATTTAGAGAAAGTTAGTGCAAAATATTATGGTGAACATTTATTAAGAAGATTTGTATTTGATGTTATACCTTATCCTTCTGATCAAGATGAATTTTTTAGAGTTAGAACTGACGGTAAAAAAACAACATTAACATGGAAACATAGAGATAATAAAATAAAGGGACTTGGCAACACAGAAGAAATTGAGGTCTTCGTATCTGATTTTGAAAAGACAGTAAAGATTCTATTAAAATTATGGAAAGGAGTTCTACCGTATAAACAAGAAACAAAGATAGAAAAGTGGATGTATGATGAAGTTGAGATAGCTATATGCACATGGCCAAAAATACCTAAATTTTTAGAACTTGAAGGCGAAAGCGAAGAAAAGATAAAAAGCGTCATAGATAAACTTCAAATTAAAGGGGAAAATATAGGAAATACGAATCTTGCAGGAATCTTTGAGAAGTATGGACAAAAAGGTATGGATATGGGAGATTTGAGTTTTTGAGGTTCGATTTTTAACTAAAATCGCTTCAATTTAATAATAAGTTTATTTATTTTACTTCTTCTATATCGCCGCGTGGTTCTTTTTCTTGGAAGATCTGTGCAGTGAACGTATAAATTTTTGCTTGGCCTGTCTTCCATACGTGTTCTTTTAATCCTGCTTTTATGCATAAATTATCTAAGTATTTTTCTTTTGACCACTTATTTTCTATTGGAACATTTGGAAAAAGAAGAGATTCATGATAGCCATATTTCAAAATAAGTCCGTCTCTTCCAAGTTTAATGATATTCTTAATGCCAATTTCTGTAGATTCTGGTATAGCAACGGGTTTATCGATAAGTGCTACGTTAATAACCATGTGTTCAAATTCCATATGAGATACTGGAACAAAACGCTTATCTTCAGCGGCAGCTGCTATTGCAGAATCAATTACTGCTTTGCTCAAAGATTCTTTAGGTTCAATAAAACCCATCTCACCCCTCAATGTATTTGTTGGATAATGCATTATTGTTACAAAGACGCCTAATTTATGGTTAAATTCTTTTATCGTATTCTCAACAACCTTTCTGTCAAAATTAGGTACAGTTAAATATAACTCAATCGCATGTCTTGCAGCTTTTACAATCTTTGATCCTTGATCAATTGTGAATTGCATATTACTCTGAAAATAAATTGAGTTAAAGTTATTTAAGGTATTTGTTTCTTGTTTACTTCATGAAAACAAGCGAGATTATACTTGTGAATAAACTTGTACAATGTAACCAGTTGCATTTACAACAACCAATGAATCATCAAGAGTGCTGTAATCGCTATTTGAAACAGTAGTGTCATCGCTTGTTATCTTTTCTATGAAGTATAATTTATAATTATTAGGCAATAACAATGAAACTACTTTTCCATTTAAGGCAATAGTGATATTAATTGATTCTGATCCGTTTTGATTAAGAATTCCATTAAAAGTATGGCCAGTAAATGCTTGTTTAGCGCTTGCAGACATATTGCCTGGTGCAATTAAGTACGAGTATGGATAATAACTTGATTGATTGAATAGCGTTTGATTTGACTGTGTTGCAGTAGTATTTGTTGAAGTTGTAGGATTTGGCAATGGTGGCGGAGATGGTATTGCAGAGGTATTTGAACTGTTAATTTGGTTATTAGTAACTCTTAACAGATATGTTGTAGTTGAGTTAACGGAGGTAGTTGAAGTTGAAGTAATATTTTTAGGAGAACCTAAAAGAAAAACAGTGGATATAATTAATATTATCAGAATTACAATGCCGATTGGAATAAATTTGTTCATTTTATCACAGACTATAAAATTATTGAGTAATATCTTTATTTATTCTTTTGATTTAGATCTTTGTTTTTAAATTAAAGTTTTTATTAGTTTTAATTTACTTAAAGTCCTTAGTAGAATAGTTTCTTATATACTTCTTTCATTAAAATATTGAGTAAAATGAAGACTTATAGATATGAGCCAGAGGAATATTCGTTGAGAGATGGAAGAACTGTTATTTTGAGAACGCCTAAGATCTCGGATCTCAATGATCTTCTCAAGTATATAAATAGTTTAGTTGATGAAGATGCTATGATTCTCCTAGATAAAAAAATGAATAAGAAAGATGAGAAGAAATGGCTCATGAATGAAATTAAAACAATTAAAGAAGGACCCCTTATTACATTTGTAGCGGAGATTGATTATCATGCTATAGGAATGGTGAATTTAAGTATAGGAAAACATAAAGAAAGTCATTTAGGAACGATAGGAATGGGCATAGTTAATGGATATAGAGATTTGGGGTTAGGCAGAATAATGCTGAATAAAATTATAAAAGAAGCTAAGAAACGAAAATTAAAACTCCTTCATATTGCAGCTTTCTCAAAGAACCATAGAGCCTTGCATCTTTACAGATCAATTGGATTTAAAGATGTCGGGATTTTTCCTAAAAGAATTAGATACAAGAATGGCTATGATGATGAAGTCATCATGTTCATGAAACTTTGAATGCTTTCTTTTTTACAAAAATATTTAGGTATTAAATAATTTTTATATTTAGTTTAAATTTCGAAGTTCGTAATCATTCTACATAATCTATAAATAAATAAAGGAATAAAGTTAACAAAGTGGAGGGATATGGCAAAGATCAATGAAAATTATGATAAGTTAGCTTCTAGTTACCTCTTTCCTGAGATAGCAAGAAGAACGAAGAGTTTTACGGAGAAGAATCAGGGCGTTAAAGTCTTGAAGTTAGGAATCGGAAATACAACAGAGCCGTTGGCGCCTAGTGTTATAAGAGGCTTATCGGAGGGTGTGGCTAAACTTGCTGATGTTAAAACATATACAGGTTATGGAGATGAGCAAGGAGATTCAAGGCTGAGGAAAGCCATCTGTGAGAACTACGCTAGATTAGGCATAAGCTTGGAGAGCGAGGAGGTCTTCGTAAGCGATGGAGCCAAGCCCGACTCGGCCAACATACAATCAATCTTCAGTGCCTCAAGCAAGATAGCCGTACAAGATCCAGCATACCCAGTTTACGTAGATAGCAACGTAATAGGAGGCCATACCGGAAGAGCCAACGCAATAGTTTACGATAAAATATATTATATGCCATGCAATGAAGAGAATGGCTTCTTTCCTGAAGTTCCTAAAGAAAAGGTTGATCTGATTTATTTATGCAGCCCAAATAATCCTACTGGAGCAGTTGCTACTAAAGACCAGCTTAAGAGTTTTGTTGAATACGCAATAAAGAATAAAGCAGTGATAATCTTTGATTCTGCTTATTCTTCATATATTGTAGATAAAACATTGCCTAAGAGCATCTATGAGATAGAAGGAGCCGAAAGTTGTGCAATAGAGATTAGCAGCTTCTCTAAGAGTGCTGGTTTTACAGGAGTTAGATTAGGATGGTCTATTGTTCCTAAATCATTAGTTGCTGAAGATGCACCCATAGGAAAAATAAACGCATTATGGAATAGAAGGCAGACAACCATGTTTAATGGAGCATCGAATATAGCCCAGGAGGGAGGGCTTGCCGCACTTACTGAAGATGGAATTAAAGAAAATCAAAAAATAATTGAGTATTATATGGAAAATGCACATATAATCCGAGAAGGATTGATTAAAAAAGGCTTTGAGGTTTATGGAGGAGTTAATGCTCCATATCTCTGGGTCAAGACTCCCAATGGAATCAAATCATGGGAGTTCTTTGATCAGATGCTCTCTGAAGCGCATGTAGTAATAACTCCAGGAGCAGGTTTTGGTCCTTCCGGAGAAGGTTACTTTAGAATCAGTGCTTTTGGACATAGAGAAAATATTGTTGAAGCTGTTGAGAGCATAAAAGATAATCTTAAGATTTAAAGAGTTGATTAGATGAATAAAAATAAAGATCTCTTTTTTAAGAAAGCAGAGATAGAAAAGATAACAAAACAGTATCCTACACCATTTCATCTTTATGATGAAAAAGGTATAATGGATAATGCAAAAACTCTTTACAAAAACTTCTCATGGTCAATTGGATTTAAGAATTACTTTGCAGTAAAAGCTTGTCCTAATCCATACATAATTAAGATATTAAAAGAGATGAAATGCGGAGCTGATTGCAGTTCACTCCCAGAACTTATTCTTGCAGAGAGAGTAGGCTTTCGTGGAGAAGAGATAATGTTTACTTCAAACGATACGCCTAAAGAGGAATATAAAAAAGCCTTACAGCTTGGAGCAATAATAAATCTTGATGATATAACACATATAAAATTCCTTGAAGAAAACACAAGAATACCTACATTAATATGTTTTAGATATAATCCAGGACCTTTAAGAAAGACCAAGGAAGGCAATGTTATAGGCAATCCTGAGAGCGCAAAGTATGGGCTTACAAAAGAACAGCTCTTTGAAGCGTATAAAATAATGAAAGAGAAAGGAGTCGAGAGATTTGGCTTGCACACTATGATTGCATCGAATGAACTTGATCCTAATGCGTTTATAGAGACGGCTACAATGCTCTTCGACTTGGTTGTTGAGATAAAGAAAAAGCTTGGCATAATGATTGAATTTGTAAACTTAGGAGGAGGTATAGGAATACCTTATAAACCTGAACAGAGCCCTGTTGATCTGAAAATTGTCTCAGATGGAATTAAAAGAGTTTATGAAGAGAAGATTGAAGGCAATGATCTTCCTCCTGTAAAGATTCTAATGGAAAATGGAAGAATGATGACAGGACCTTTTGGTTACTTAATAACTAAAGTAATACATGAAAAACACATATACAAAGAATATGCAGGAGTAGATGCATGTATGGCAAATCTCATGCGACCAGGCATGTATGGTTCATATCACCATATTACAATTTTAGGAAAAGAAAATTTGCCTAATAATCACAAATATGATATAGTAGGTTCTCTTTGTGAAAATAATGATAAGTTTGCAATAGATAGAATGCTTCCGGAAATAGAGATTGGAGATATAATAGCAATACATAACTCAGGTGCACATGGATATGCAATGGGCTTTAATTATAATGGAAAACTTAGAAGTGCTGAGTTATTAAAGCAAATTGATGGAAATGTTAAAAAAATAAGAAGAGCTGAAACAATTCAAGATTATTTTGCTACATTTAATTTTGAAGGTTCAGAATTTAATAAAATGGTATAAAAATGGACGAGATTGATGATGCAATAATAAAGATATTGAAAATTGATAGCAGAAGGCCTTTTGTAGATATAGCAAATAAATTAGGAGTTAGTGAGGGCACTATACGAGGCAGGGTTAAAAAAATGCTTAAGAATGGTTCATTGCACTTTACTATTGACTATAATAAGAAGCTAAAGGCAATAGTTATGGTAATGACAAATGCAGGAGTTTCTACTACAAAAATAGCAAATTTAATAAAAAATTTGGGTATAAAATCAGTTTTTGAGGTTTCGGGACAGTACGATATTGTTTGCTTTATAGAATCTGATGAGGTAGGAAAAATAAATGATACTGTAGAACGGATAAGAAAAATAAATGATATTACTGATACGAATACGCTGATTGTTCTTAAAAATGATTAAAAAGAGTTTCAAAACTTTAAAATCATGTAAAAACCTCGTATTAAAAATCACATAGTATAATGTAAGACTTTTTAAAAGTCATATAGTATAACATAAGAGATTTAAAAAGTATTATTAAAGAACAAGAACTTGAAGATACAAAATACAAAACTGTTTGATGGGAGCGAATTACTTTAAATTATTGAATAATTTTACCTTTTAATTGACTAGTTAATTCAATAAAAAATTTGTCAATATTTGATGATAAATTATTTGCAATTATTTTTGCAGTTTTCGTATACACTCTTTTCTTCCTTTTCGCCATATATATTGGGAGTATATCGCATATGCTTTCAGTATTTATTCCAGAGTTTGCAAGTTTCCAAGTTTGACGGATTATACCTAAGGGACCCATCTTATCAATTACATCAGCATCATGAACTATTTTTGCTTCTATAGTCGCTGCTTTTAAATTACCTTCATGTGATTCGATGCAATGTAATATATTTTTACAATCATTCGAATTTATTTTAATACTATCCAGAAATTCTTTTGCTATTTGTTTACCAGTTACATCATGATTTTTATCTCCATTAATGAGGCCAACATTATGTAACCATGCTGCAGCTTGTATTATGTCCTTTCTTCCACCTTCTTTCTTAGCCAAATCAACAGCAATTGAACTTACTCTAAATAAATGCTTATTACCTTTACTTTTCCCATCAAATGCTATGTCCCAATCAAGATGAATAGCAAACTTTTTTATTTTATTCATTTCTTTTTTTGTTATCATTTAATCTCCTTAAATGGTATACCCAAACCCATCACCAAATTTGCAAGATGTGAATTTTCATTATCCAATGACTGAAATCCTATTAAATTATCACGATTATTTAAAATAAAATTTAAAACTTCATCTCTATTAAAATTTTCAATAGTAAGATATAGTTCTATAGTATACTTAGAAGCTTTAACAATTTTTACTCCTTGATCAAAAGATAATTGCATAAGAATAATTATCAAGAGAAAGTCTTTAATTGTTAGTACATTTCATCCAATAAAAGGTATATTTTAATATTATCCCATAATATAAAGATATATAGGTATTATATTCGAAAAACAATTGGGTAATTTGGGATTTGAAAGATTATGGAAATCATTAAAACAGATATATTGATAGTTGGAGCAGGACCTGCTGGTTGTTCTGTAGCTAGGGATATTAAAGATAAGGATATCATAGTTATAGATAAAAGTACTTTTCCTAGAGATAAACCTTGTTCGGGATTACTTGTAGAAGAAAGTAAAGAAGTACTTGAAAGATTAAAAATACCAAAAAGTGTATTTGGGGTTCCACCTGAACTTGACCTAGAACATATAGATTTAGATAATAATTTAAACGTTTTACAAAAAAAAGGACTTGGAAATACAGATAGAATAAAATTGGATGAGTGGCTATTTAAATTAATTAACAAAAAGGTAGAATTTTATCAGAATACACATATTACTGAAATAAAAGATAATGGACAACGAGTTGTTGTTAAAATAATTACAGAGACGGGGGAAAAGGTAGTAGAGGCCAAAAAGTTAGTTGGTGCAGATGGATCAACTTCTACAATAAGAAGACTTTTAAAAGTAAAGCCAGTAACGCGATATAAAACCGCCCAAAATTTCATTAAAACAAATAAAAAAATCAATACGTGTAAATTCATTTATTGGAACGAATTAACAGATTGGTATTCTTGGCTATTACCAAAAGAAGAAGGAATAATAGAAATAGGGGGAGCATTCCATTTGAATGTTGATAGAGAAGTCGTACTAAATAAATTAATGAAAAAAATGGGTGTTGATGGGGAAATAATAAAAAGGGCCAATTGGCTCATATCAAGACCAAAAAGCATAGATGAAATCTGTTTAGGTAATGGTAAAAATATATTTTTAGTTGGTGAAGCTGCAGGTTTTATAAGCGCAAGTACAGGAGAAGGAATAAGTTTTGGTTTAAGAAGTGGTACATTTTTGAGTCAAATTTTAAATTTTGATTCAGATATTAATAAAAAATATAAAGAAGTTATAAAAACTTTAATTGATGAAGTAAAAAACAAAATAAAAAAATCAGAAATGCTAAATGATGAAAAAAGTAGGGAATATTTATTAAAAGAATTAGGTAATTAGAATAAGGATATAATTATCAGAATTAATCTTAAAATAAAATGATTTATTTTATTATAAAATGCCATATTTTTTAATTTTTTATCGTTTTCGGTGAGTTTTATTTTGTTAAGAATTATTATTTCAATAAACATAGATAAAATTGAGATAATATATTTCAAATCAACCAAACCAATCGAAATAAATAATAATAATAAAAGATAACTTACAATCACCATAAATGTTTGTAGAGTTACTGATTTATTTTTACCAAAAATCACGGGCAAGGTTAATTTTTTATGTAATTTGTCACCAGCTATATCTGGATAATCTTTAGTTATAGTATAAGTAAATGTAGTTATGGATAAAAATAAAAGTATTGGAATTATTTTTAAAAATTCTGCAAATGAGTTAGATCCAAAAAAATAACCAATACTGAAGGGTATTGCTGCATATGCAATTCCTATAAAAATATAATTTAATATAAAAACATCTTTTATTTTAAGACCTAATGAATAAATTAGTCCAATTAAAGTAAAAATAATTACAAGTTCATAAACGTAAATATTTGTTTTAAATATTACCAATAACATAATTGAAAGTAAAATAAAAATAATGTATAAAAAGAGTAACGTGTTTTTTGTTATATGAGTATGTACATGATGTCTTTTTTTGTTTATGACATCCCCATCCCAATCAGAATGATTATTAATAATATTTGCTGCAGAGTCTATTATAAATATTAAAATTAGACAACTCAATAATTCATATATATTAGTAGAACCGCTTAAGATAAATCCTAAAATTCCAGAAGGTAGTAATATAAGTAATGGAAGTGATATTATAAGTGATGAAATTATTGCCCGAAATATATTGTAATGATTACTCAATTAACCACAATTTTTAAATTTAATGAACTATCTGTTTGGCTAAACGTTATTTCAGAGTAAGTATTCTTTTTTCCATTTTTTGAGTCGATAAAACCATATAGTATACCTTTTATTAAAGAAAAGTTTGTACTTTTAAGATCTTTCGTAATACAAGGATAATTACTAAATGCGATTATTTTTTGATTTTCTTTGGTTACTACATTAATAGTCCCGAATCCTAATCCAGATAAGATTTGTGATATGAAAACTATGTGATCATTGACATTACAATTTGTTCCAATATCATAAAAACAATTATATGCTGCCTCAAATATTTCTACGGAACTTAATTCTTTTTCCAAAGTGTAAAGAAACGATATTTCTACAGGTAATAATCTACTTTTTTTAGATAGCAAAAGACTTCCACTTTCATAAGAAAGTAATTTATTTTCAACTAATTTAGCTAAACTAAAAGATCCAGAATTTTGATAATTAAGTGGTGGAGAATTATATTTTAAATAATCTAAATCGTCATTTGTCTCAGGTTTATTTTCTGCAATTAAAATATTTCCTTTTGATGAAATTATTTCTTCTGGACCACAAAATAATTCAAAGGTTCCATCATTAGAATTTTTTTTAGATACACATTCTAAATCATAATTATTTTGAAGATACGCCCAAATACCTGCACAACCGCCAACACTTATTATATAACCAAAATTATTTTTTCTAGTTATTGCTAAGTCTGATGCCTTTATTTCTAGTAGCTTGCTTTCAAGATTTATTTCTATTATTTTCAAACTTTTAGCGTATAAAGTTTCGAGAAATCGAAAAATATATTTTGTTGAAGAATCAATATCTCCAGCAGAGGTTCTTGCTAATCTCAATAAAACGGCAAGTTTAAAGCCAAATTGTTTTCCCAAAGAATAAAGTTTTATTTTCCCATTATCTTTATCTTTGCTAATAATTGAATTTTCTAACCTTACAAAAAAATCCTCAGGTAAAAAAACTAAACGTTCTTTTGCTTTTTTTGTTTTATCGGCAGGTGCATTACTTATTATAAAACCAGGAATATCTATGTTAGAAATTTTTGTTAAAACTCTGCTGAGAAAAAAATTTGCATTGTCGTTTTGATTAACCATGAAAATTCCAATTACAAGAGTGTTGCTCCTTGTTCCCGAATATCAAATTTTTGAAAACCCGGAGTAATTTTACTAGATCTTAATTTTATAACTTCTAAAGTCCTACTAGGAGTTCCGCCAAGATCAACACTACTTACTTTTACCACACCATCGCTTGCATACTCGCTAACTCCATCAACTGTTATTTGAGTTTGGCCTTCTGACGCTGCAGCTATCACTAAATTAGTTGTCTTTAACTTTGACAACTCGTTCATTACAAGATAGGTTATCC
>JAJZKH010000013.1 GCA_021850955.1 Microcaldota archaeon | reverse complement strand
ATATTACGGGGTTTTACAATAACAGCAATACAATAAATGCTGTTTTCGTACACACTCGAATTTCCAAATTTTTTAACAAATGTTATGCCATTAGAGTTCTTAAGGTTTGAATAGATGGTGTTAAAGCTGAATACTGGGCAATATTCATTACATTTATTAATTAAACTGTCTCCCTGAATTATAATATATTTTATGCCGAATATGCCCAATGCTGCAGACAAATTTAACCTGGTTATATTTAATGTATCTATTGTACTACTTAAAGAAGATTCAATATTGTAGGAGGGAGGATAGAAAATTTCCATATAATTTGTATATCCTCCAGTATATACCGGCTTATTTATAAAAGCAGAATATACATTTACTCCTAAATACCAGTTTGTATGTTGCCAATCAGTTGCAGTAGGGAGCGTTGCAATAGAAAAAAAGCCATGCTGAGAATTTATATAATTAGATATAGAATATACGTGCGGAAGTATGCTGGAGATATATAAAGGTTTTATTATTATTGGAATGTAATCAGTATAATAAATATAACTTATTATAATAAAAATAATTAAAATTAAGAACAAAAAATTTAATACTTTATTTTTATCCTTAAGTTTACTAAAAATAAAGACAAACCCAATTCCAAAAAATACAGCAATAAAAAATAATGATAAGTAATGCATAGCAGGGTATGGATATCTTATCACATCCAATTCCAGTATTTTACTTGATATTTTTTTAAATAAAATTCCAAATGGATTATTAACCGTAGTAGCTACACTCAAGTATAATATAAAACTCATAAATAATGATAATATTGTTTTTTTAATAGTTTTATTTAATTTGACATTTGTGTATGATAAATAAACTCCAATAATAGAAATTATAAAAACAGTTAATAACAATAATGATCCTAATATGCTGTTTGCAATATTCCCAGCAGGACCGAAAAGCAAAAATGCGTTTGGAAGTTGCAATGTCGATGAATATAATATGTTACTTGAAACATTATTAAAATATTCATTGCTTATCTTAGTATTAATATAAATATATGTCGTCGCAATCCAACTAAAATTTATTAATAGGGATAATAAGATAGCAGATCCAAAATATTTAACTTGCTTTATGCGCTCCGATTCAGATACTAAAATCAACAGTAATATAAAAATAACCGAAAATATGAAATTTTGTATTATGGCTGAAGAATAACCAGTGGCAAAAACGGCAGATAATGCCAATACTAATCCTACAAAAAGTATAATACTAGGTTCTCCTTTTTCTATTTTTTTAAAACTTAAAAAAGCAAATAAAACAAAATAAGGTATAAAAATTAGCGGCATGCCGAAACTTTTAAGGTAAGAATCAAAGTTTATTACAAATATAATCGAAGATATAATTCCGCCGAAATATGCTATTTTTTTATCAAAATCTTTAGTTAAGTAAAAAACGAGTAAAAACATTCCAAATGCTCCAATCCAAAAATAAATTGTATTGCTAAAAATATATCCAATTGTTATTCCACCTGAATAAACGAGCATATCTATTAAATAAAGTAAAATAGCAAATATAGAAGTTGGTGTGGTGATAAGACCAGAATAGTTATACGGTTCCCAGATAAAAAATGACCCATACAAGTTTGTATAAGTGGGGATAAATAGTGGTTGGTCACCACCAAATATATAAGTGGAATGTGTATATAATATATAATTTACAAAAACCATAGCAAATAAGCAAACTGCAATCAAAAGATAGCTTTTATATTTATCGGATAAATATTTATACATAATAATTACTGGTTTTCACAGGTTTGACAATATGGTCATAAAAGGCAAAAATATAAAGTTTGAAGATAAATATGTAACTATAATAATACCAACTTTTAACAGGAAGAAAATGCTTATTAAATGCATAGACTCTGTTATAGCTAGCGATTATAAGAAAAAGTATATAATAGTATCTGATGATGCTTCTACAGATGGAACAGAAAGTGCAATCAAAAAATATATAAATAAAAAAAACTTTTTATACATAAAAAATACAAAAGAAAGCTTACTCTCAATTACAATTAATAATGCAATACGATTTTCTAAAGGAGAGTATATATTCATATTAGATGACGATAATGTACTTAAAAAGAATTGCATATCTAACCTTGTTTTATCTTTTAATACCTATAAAAAAGCAGGTATTGTTGGGCCTTTGGCTTTATATAAAAGCCATAAAGATACAATCATGCATGCAGGCACAATGCGTAGCCGATTTATGAGGAGAGCCATATTTATTTATATGAACGAAAAATGGGCTGGGCAGATAAAGGAAGGCACAGAAGTCGACGATTTTGCAAACGCCTTTATGTTTAAGAAAGAAATAATAAATAAAATCGGTATGTGGGATCTTTCAGTGCCATTTGTTGGTGAAGACGGAGATTTTGAAGCTCGGACAACGAAAGCAGGATATAAAATAATAATAAATCCAAAAGCGATTACATATCATGATATCCCATATAACCCTAAAGATAGATATTTTATTAGGATTAATAAATTGAGATTATATTACACAATGCGAGATAAGATAATAAATGAATATAGGTACGATACTTTAATTGGTAAAATAACATTTTCTCTTTCAATTCCATTATATCTTATATACTACGTCTTAATAATTTTTAAAGGTAATAAATCTACCAAAAATAAACTTGAACTATTAAAAACATTTTTTCATGGAATTATGAACGGTTTTAAGATTGTACTTTTAAAAAAGAGTAGCGTTGTGTGGAAATGAAAAATTTAAGTTCAAAAAAATTAATCAGCTCTATGGTGAGCGTTATAATTCCAACTTATAATAGGTCTGACAAGCTAATAAAATGCTTAGATAGCATATTTAAAAGCACATATAAGAACATAGAAGTAATAGTAATAAACGATTACCTAAAAATTGATTTAAAACCATTACTAAAAGAGTTTAAAATACGTTTAATTCAGCCTAAAAGAGAAATTTATGTCGTTGAATCAAGGAATTTAGGCGCAAAAATAGCGAAAGGCAAAATACTCTTTTTTGTTGATGACGATAATATATTGGATAAGAATGCAATGGAAAATTTAGTTTCTAAATATCTTAGTATAAAAAATGCTGGCTTAATCGGCCCGCTAATGTATAGTTCCTCTGGGAATTTATGGTTTTGTGGCGGCAAAGCAACCTGGATAAATCCAAACATAACTTTAGTACCTGAAACTGAGTTAAAAAAAGAATTAATAGAAACAGACGCAATACCTAACGCATATATGACATCAAAGAAGCTATATCTTAAAATTGGAGGTGAAGATCCAAATTTTCCAACACACGAAGAGTTAGATCTTGCCCAAAGAATTAAATTTGCTGGATACAAAAATTATATTTATACAAAAGCAGTAACAATACATGATATTGGCAAAGTAAAAATAAACTTAATGGACAGACCACCATATAGGATGTATATTACAGTAAAATGTAATTTTTTAATAGAAAAGAAGTATGCACCTAAATTTAAATTTCTATTATTTTTGTTTGGATTTATGCCACTTCATATGTCCTTATACCTTTTATACTACATACCGTTCAAGGCAAAAAATAAGCGCGAATACTATAAGGCATACCTAAGAGGGCTAAGAGATGGCATATCTAGAATTATATAAACTATGAGCGGTGAATTAGATGAAAATTCTTCAAACAAGCTTTTACAACCCCTTTTTGAATGAAGGGGGAGGTATAGAACAGGTAATATACCAATTTGCCAAAAACTTAAATAAAATAGGACATAAAGTAGATATAATTTGTATGGGAGACCAAGACAAAGTTATTAAAACCAAATTCGGTAAACTATTTGTTTTTAAAGTTCCACGATTCAAGATGTTCGGTAAATTTAGCATTTTTCTTAGAAAAGCAATATATAACGAGAAACTCAAAATGTTTATTAAGGAAAATGGAATTAATTATGACATACTACATGTACATGGCGACATAGGTGGATTTAAAGAATTAGCTAGGTTTAACACCATCTTAACATTACACGGCTTCGCTATTCAAACACATAAAGATAGAAATTTACTTGATAAACTGTTTATAAGGGCCACTTCTGGAAGAACTGAGATAAATAACATGAAATACTCCAAAAAAATTGTTGCTGTAAGTAATAATGTAAAATATTATGCTTCAAAGTATACAAGAAAGAAAATTGAAGTCTTGTATAATGGAGTAGATACTAATGTTTATGCTCCGCTATCACATTCAGAAAAAATTAGATTAAGGCACAAGCTAGGATTTAATGATAGCACAATTTATCTATTATTTGTAGGTGGGGAAGCTTATAGGAAGGGATTAGACATTGCAATTGACGCAGTTAGGCTCTTGAGTATGAAAAATGTCTATCTGAATATAATTGGCATAGGTAAACAAAACAAACATATCTCAAACTCTATTAGGTTTATGGGAAGAGTTAGTGAACTAGAGAAAATAAAATGTTATCAAGCCTCTGATATCTTCGTGCTACCAAGTAGGGGTGAGGGATTCGCCTTGGCACCGCTCGAAGCAATTAGTTGCGGTTTACCAATTATAGTTTCAAAATTTACTGGAATCAATGAAATCAGTAAAAACAAAGAAGCAATAGTAATAGGGAATTTGAATAGTGGGCGATACGCAAAAGAAATAGCCAAGATTATTAAAAATAAAAGCTATACAAAAAAATACCGCAAAAAAGCTAGATGGCTTGCATTAAAATACGATTGGGAGGCAATAACTAAGAAGTATGAATTGTTATACCGTAATGTATAAAAATGGCTTAGGGCTATAGATTATAAGAGGCGCTTACTCAATGGAAGAACATAAGGCTATTGCTTTGCTTGCATCTTTGAATGCTTTTGGCGGCGGAGCACGTTATAATGAGGAATTAGTCAAATATTTTGAAAATAACAGAAAAGATATAGATATAATAAAGGATGTTGGGCAAAACACACCAACAAGTATCTTATATAAAAAAACAGCAGAGAAATTTAGAAATCTTAAAAAATATAAAATTATACATAATGCAGGCGTACTTACATCAAAACCTCTTGTAATATCTAAAAATGCCATTTTAATTTCTACTGCATATGAATTTCAAACCTTGTTATATCCAAATATGGGACAAAAATATTCTAATCTTTCATTTAAAAAATTTTTTTATAAGTTACTTTTAGAACTCCCATCGCTAAAAATTCAACTTAATTCAGACTATTTAATATCAATTTCAACCCAGACTAAAGAAGAAGCTATAAAATTAGGTTATGAAAAAAACAAAATATTCGTAATAAACCTAGGATTGGATGATAGATTTATAAAATACCCAAATAAAGAAAAAGAACATCATGGATTTAAAGTGGGATATATATCAACAATAAGATATAGGAAGGGTCTGCACCAATTAGCATACTTAATTGATTACGTAAATAAAGATATTAAATTCGAGGCGTATGGAAAGATTATAGATAACGAATATTTCAATACTACCATAAGTAAACTAAGTAGTTCTAAAAAATTTTCATTTAGGGGTATTGCTCCTGAAGACAAAATTGTAGATATATATGATTCATTTGACGCATTTATATTTCCATCTTTATATGAAGGTTTTGGCTTAGAAATACCTGAAGCCCAGGCTCGTGGTCTTCCAGTAATAATATATAAAAATAGTAAGATACCTAAAGAGGTACGGAAATACTGCTTTGAGGCGGAGAGCTCGGAGCATATGGCACAGATTATAATGAATCTAAAAAAAAATGGTTATAACGAAAAATTGCAGAAGAAAGCAACAGAGTATGCCAGAAGCTTTACCTGGGAAAGATGTGCGAGAGAAACTTTAGAAGTTTATAGAAAAGTTGTGAAAATGAAATAAAAATTTAAAAATGTTTGAGGTTTCCAATGAAAATAAATCTTATCGGTTTTAAAGGAGATTTTAGCTCGTCTAATGGATCTGGTGTAGGTAGGTATTCCTATGAGTTATATAACAATCTGGATTTCTGGACTAGATCCAAAGGCACAAGTAATAATATAGTTCAAAAATACAAAAAAACAGTTAATGTAAGATTTATAGAAATTTCACCTTTATTTAATAAATACAGTGTGCTTACTAACTTTATCGCCGCGTATAAATTCATGTTATTTGATGTTAACTCAAAAGCAGATATTTGGCATTTTGTAACTCACAACCCAGCTATTAATGGAAATTTTTTTCGGATTAATAAAAGAGCGAAAATAACTATTGCAACTGCAATAGAGTTTGGTTATCTAAACACGTTCAAAACTAGCAAATTGGGTTACGAAGAATTTGTTTCAAATAAATTTAAGATTAAAGATGTGCTTGGTTGGGAAATTTTACAGCTTATTTTAAAAGGTACTTTAGGTGCTGATTATCTTATTGCAATATCCTCGCAAACAAAAAATGAAGCAATTAAGTTAGGTTACCCTGAAGATAAAATAAGTGTTGTAAATCTTGGTTTAGATGATAGATATATAAAACCTTTTAAACTAGAAGAAACGAAGGAGATTTTTAAAGTTGGTTATATTGGAACACTACGGAAAAGGAAAAATGTTAAATTTGCGATAGAAGCAATAAATCTAATTGATGATAAAAAAGTATATTTTGACATATATGGAAAAGGTCCAGATTATAAATATCTTAATGGAATTATAAAAAACAAAAACATATCTATGAAAGGTTTTGCTCCTGAAGACAAAATTGTTGATATATACGATTCTTTCGATGTATATGTCCATCCTGTAATGTATACGGGTTTCGAATTAGAAATCCTAGAAGCTCAATCCCGTGGCCTTCCAGTAATAATCTATAAATACGGAAAGATCCCAAAAGAAGTCAGGAAATACTGCTTTGAAGCAGAGAGCCCGGAGCACATGGCGCAAATAATAGAAGATTTAAAGGAAAATGGATATAATGAAAAACTCCGAAATGAGGCAACAGAGTATGCCAGAAGCTTTACCTGGGAAAGATGTGCGAGAGAAACTTTAGAAGTTTACAAAAAAGTTTATAATAAGTACTATTAAATTTAATAGTAAAGTGTTCTAATGTCAATAAATTATATAGGCGTTGGTGGATTAGAAATAACTAAAGAAGATAAGCAAATGGTTAATAGGGTTTTAGATAGTAACCGTTTGTCTTACGGACCGTATTCTAAAAAATTTGAAGAAGAATTTGCTAGGATTCATGATTCAAAGTTTGCTATATTTACAAATAGTGGTACTAGTTCATTGCATATTGCAGTGGCTGCGTTAAAAGAAAAATACGCCTGGAATGATGGCGATGAAGTCATAGTACCTGCAGTAACATTTGTAGCTACATCAAATGTAGTACTACACAATGGCCTTGTACCAATATTTGTTGATGTTGATCCAAATACATTTAATATAGATACATCTAAAATAGAAGAGAAAATTTCCGAACGTACTAAGGCTATAATACCAGTTCATCTGTTAGGCTTACCTGCCGATATGGATCCTATAATTAATATAGCTAAAAAGCATAGACTAAAAATAATAGAAGATTCTGCAGAAACGATGTTTGCTAGGTATAAAGGAAGGGCAGTAGGTTCTTTAGGGGATATAGGGTGTTTTTCTACTTATATTGCCCATTATATAGTTACTGGAGTTGGCGGACTTAATACAACTGCTGATAAAGATTTGGCCATACGATTAAGGAGCCTTATGAATCACGGTAGAGATTCTATATATCTAAATATAGACGACGATAATACTGACGATAAACAAAAGCTTAGAGAGATAATATCAAAAAGGTTTAAATTCGTAACTTTGGGGCATAGCTTCAGAGCAACTGAAATGGAAGCAGCATTAGGTTTATCACAACTTAATAGAAAGGACGAAATAATTGCCCGCAGAAAAATCATAGCTGCAAAATATTTAAAAGGTCTTTCAGATCTGAATGAATATTTACAATTCCAAAAAACTCCAGAAGGAGCTGAAAACGTGTATATGCTTTTTGGGGTAGTATATAAAGCCGGCGATAAGACAGAACTTGTTAATTTTCTTGAAGATAATAATATAGAAACCAGAGATTTATTGCCATTGACTAATCAACCAATATATAAAAAACTCTTCGGTGCAAATTTAGAAGATAAATATCCAGTAGCAAAGATGCTTAATAACCAAGGTTTTTATATTGGGTGTCATCAATATATAACAGATTCTGAAGTAAATTATATTATATCTAAATTTCATGAGTTCTTTAAAAATTAGAGATTGGGATTATATGGAGATTAAAAAAGTTTTGATTACTGGAGCTACTGGATTCATAGGTAAAGAGCTTGTGCCAAAGCTTATCGAAAAAGGCATAGAAGTTCATATATTGGAAAGATATGTTACTGGAAGGTATTCGTTAGACCAGAAGGATGGAGTAGTAAAGCATCATGCCAATCTTACTGATTATAACAAAGTAAGAAGCGTAGTAAAAGAAGTACAGCCAAATGCTGTTATCCATCTGGCTGCATTATCGGCAGTAAGCTTCAGCTACGACAACTACATAGAAGTAAGCGAAGTAAACTACCTAGGCTCTTTGAATTTGGCGGAAGCCTGTAGGCAAGAAGCTAATAATTTCAAGCAGTTTATAACTGCAGGTACCAGCGAAGAATATGGGTTGTCTATACTTTCAACGGAAGAGAAGTTAAAGGAAGAAAGCCCCCTAATACCAAACAGTCCTTATGCTGTTGCGAAAGTTGCATTTGACCATTATCTCCAATATATGGGGATGGCATACGATTTTCCATATACAGTTATGCGCCCGTTCAATACTTACGGGAGAAAGGACAACAAGCACTTCTTCATAGAAAGGACTATCACCCAGATGCTTTCACAGGATAAGGTATATCTTGGCGATTCAGATGCAGTCAGGGATTGGGTATACGTGGATGACCATGTAAACGCTTATATGAAAGCGTTGGGAAACGATAAAGCGATAAAGCAGACATTCAATATATGCTCTGGTAAAGGATATACAACAAAAGAAACAGCAGATATCATAGCTAAACTGACTAACTTTAAAGGGGAGATATTATGGAATCAGACTCCAAAAAGACCTCTGGACGCGAAAGTTCTTATAGGAGATAATTCTAAGACAAAAACACTCATTGGCTGGGATTTAGAGTATAGTCTTGAAGAGGGATTGAAGAAGACTATCGATTATTGGAAGAACTAATTTGGTAGTTGTTTGCCGAACAAAAAAAATAAAGTCACTATGCAGTGGTTGCTTTTAAATTTTCTTAGCAGTGAGTCTTATAAAAAGAGTCAATCTGGTAAGAATAAGGAAAACAAAAGAAATGTTACAAAATGCGGTCTGATCTTAAATTGGTTTCTGTGTAAGACTTATGCAGAGTCTTTATCTGTTAACAGAAAAGATGTACAGAAAAATCACTGTAGACAGATAGGAGAAATTTTAGCCCTAGCCACAATTATTCTAGTCAGCATTATGGTATACTTATTTAAACCACATGTCAGCACTACTTCTTTAGTTACATACAATGCGCTGGTTATTGCAGCCGCAGTATTTTTGCTGAATTTTCACTTTGGAGAATTAAGGGATGTAAGTTTTTGGTATATAGAGGGAAAATCTACGGCTAATCACAGTATTGAACCTTTTTCTTTTTTGCACAAGAACAAAACCCAGCCAGCTGCAGTTAAAATAATAGAAGTCAAAGCTAGTTTTATCGCTGTTCTACTAGTTTCAATCATTTTTCTTATGGTATCTAGTTTTATTGTGATTGCCTCAATAAAAGTCCTAAATAGTCTTGCACTTGCCTTATCTATTATTAGTTCTGTAGGCATTCTAGCTATTCTAATTGGTACATTTTATGTTTATCTCAAAGCAGCAAAGGAATATGGTGGAAAGAGACAAAAGCCTCGGAGGCAAGGCCGGAGCAATAATAGTGGGTCGACTATACTCTTCTAAATGCATTGCTTGCGGAAGAGCGCATTAAGTTTAGGTTTAAGCCGCCGTATTGGAATCAAAGCTGCAAATATAATAAAAGATAAGGGTATAATTTTTGATATATACGGAAAAAAGGAATTCGGATACAAGTATTCGACAATTATATCGAAAAATAAGAATACTAATTTCAAAGGCTTCGCTCCAGAAAATGATCTTGTAAATATTTACGATTCGTTCGATGTATTTATATTTCCAAGTTATCATGATGGCGAAGGTCTTCCAATTCTCGAAGCCCAATCTCGCAGCCTCCCAGTGATAATCTATAAATATGGAAAGATTCCAAAAGAAGTAAGAAAGTACTGCTTTGAGGCAGAGAGCCCGGATCACATGGCCTAGATTATAGAAAATATAAAAGAAAACGGTTACAACACAAAATTGAAAAAGAAAGCAATGGAATATGCAAGAACCTTTACGTGGGAAAGATGTGCAAGGGAAACGTTAGAAGTCTATAAAAGGTAATAAAAAGTTGCATGTAATTTTTATAAAGAAACGTTTGTACGCCATTTATGTATTGAATAAATCATTGTTGGTATTATGAGGATCTTAAAACAATATAAATTTGTACTCTCAGTCTTAGGCTTAAATCCATTACACGGTTTCTTTTTTAGAACGCTTAGTTTGCAAGGTTCTGAGCATTATTCCAAATTTGGATTTAATCCTTTTAACTATTATGAATTCGGAACTGGAGAAGGCAATTCCCTAAAAACTTACATAAAAGCTCTGAAAGATTATTGCAAAGAAACTAGAAATCCATTAGAGCAATATAATATATTCGCATTTGATTCTTTTGAAGGACTTCCTAAATACCAAAACAAAGAAGATTATAACCCTGCTTGGAAAAAAGGCCAATTCTATGGCTCTATGGATATGATAGACGACATAGTTAAAAAATCGAAGTTTACTGGAAAATTCAATAAAATTAAAGGTTATTACGAGAATTCACTTACTAAAAAACTGCAAAGGAAACTTAGTAAATTTCCGCCTTCGATTGTGAATATTGATGTTGACTACTTTACAAGTGCAAAGTTGGCTTTGGGATTTTTAGAACCATTGCTGCAGGATGGGACAATAATATATTTTGATGATATATACGAATATCTGGGCAATCAAAATAAAGGTGAAATAAAAGCAATTAAGGAATTCGAATACAACTACAAAGTAACACTTATGCCATACTACCAGCACGGAATACCATCAATATTCGGAAAAACATTCATTTTTAACAGGAATAAATTATAACTATCAATTTCATTGTGATAGTTTTAAATCAGAGCTATTGTAATTGCAGAAAAGGCTTATAATGGTTGCATGCTTTGGCTTAATCATGGAAACAGCAAAGCTGCACAAAGAGATAGTCAAGGGCTATGCCAGTTCTACTGCCCGTGAGTGGAAACGGCTTGCGCTTAGGAACGGCATAATGAAGTACATAACCACTGTCCGCTACCTTGAGGGATACATGCCTGAAGGGAAAGCCCTTGTTGCGGACATCGGCAGCAGCCCGGAAGGTATTCACTCTGGCTTGCGGAGCACGGCTATGATGTTGTGGCTGTAGATCCGGCGGAAAGAGACAAAAGCCTCGGAGGCAAGGCCGGAGCAATAATAGTGGGTCGACTATACTCTTCTAAATGCATTGCTTGCGGAAGAGCCATTAAGTTTAGGTTTAAGCCGCCGTATTGGAATCAAAGCAGTATTTTTAAATGTACCCATCCATATTTATGAATATGGAATGATGACATGGAGTCAAAGAAGCTTATGCCATGGAAAATATATCCCGGAGCCCTTATAGGCTGGGTAATG
>JAJZKH010000118.1 GCA_021850955.1 Microcaldota archaeon | reverse complement strand
GTCTTCCTTTCTATTTGTATATTCGTTCTTTGTTTCATACATAATATATACACAATAAAGATTATTAAACCTTCGCATTCATCCCACGACTGAAGTCGTGGGCTTTCTGCTATTCATTTGGTAAATCAAAAATAGAATAAGATATATATACTTTTCTATTTTATTATATTTCAAAGTATGTGATTGTTTGTTTGAAGAATTAATTGGAAAAACTTGTAGAATACAAAAAAGCGACGGATATATAAAAGTCGGAACTGTTTTAGAGATAAAAGAAGATTTTATTAAAGTACGTTTACCACATGGTAACGTTGAATACATCTTAATTAAGAGTATCAATTCTATTTCTGAGGTGTTGGGATGAAAATTAACACCGACCAAATGGATAATGAAATAGAAGACTTAGGATTTACTACAACTACTAGTGAATATAAAGCATCACTATTTATAGAAAATCATAAATCAGAAATAGATGCAGGAAAAATTAAATTAGATAAAGATAGGTATGGTTCTGTAAATGTTTTTAAATTTTATTATGTTAGAAAAAAACTTGAGGAAGAAGAAAAAAAACAAATTGAAAAGATGGACAAAGAAGTTGAAGCGTTTGAACAAATGCAAAAAGAAAAATCAACAATTCAACTACCACAAGATGGAGTATTCATAAGCGACTTTGCTACAGAATTAGCAAACATATATGAAAAAAAAGAGATTCTTTATTATCGTCATGAAACAGAAGAAGTAATAAAAATAGGAAGAGTTAAAGTCAATGAGGATAATGAAGAAATTATAGGAATAGTTGAAGTTTCTCCAGAAAACTTTATTACTGAAACTGAAAAATTAGTTAGTTTCTATGTTATTCATAAAACTAATGGAATAAAATATAGATCTATGACAGTTCAAATAGCTAAAATTGTTTTAGTTAGTGACCAATTTATTTCTCAGTTACCTGTAATAAAAAGAGTTTTTGCAGTACCTATACCTAAATACAAAAATAATATTCTTATTTTTCCAAAAAAAGGATACGATAAAGATTTTATGTCTTGGACAGACTACAATTCACCAGAAATTGATAATATGTCTTTGGATGATGCAAAGGAAATTCTTGAAAAGGTTTATGGCGAATTTGCGTTTAAAGAGAAACAGGATAAGATTAATGCAATAGCACATCTCATTACTCCTTTTTGCAGATTGTTATTCAGTCAAGAAACGACGAGAAGTCCTCTTTTTATTTACATGGCAAACAGAGAAAGAGCAGGAAAGGATTACTGTGCTGGTATTGTTTCTTTAGTTTATCATGGAGTGGATATCCAAGATGCTCCCATAGTAAAAGCAGATAAAAATAATAGTGATGAAGAATTTAGAAAGAGGTTGTTATCTATTTTCAAAGAAGGAAGAAGTATCTTACATAGTTCAAATAACAAAGGTTATCTTAACTCTGCTGAACTTGAAGCATTGATAACAAAACCTATTTTTACAGATAGGCAGTTAGGTAAAAACGCATTACTTGAATTTCCTAATACACTAGTTATTAGCTTAAGTGCGAATACAGGACTTACTTATACTGCGGATCTTGCATATAGAAGTATGTTTATTAACTTGTTTCTTGAGATAGAGGATCCTAATGAAAGAAATTTTAAAACACCTGACCTTCATGGTTGGATAAAAGATAATAGAGGACTTATTTTAAGTGCTATGTATACTTTAGTTCAGAATTGGATATTTAAAGGAAAACCTAAATGTAGTAAGCCATTTACGAGTTTTTGGGAGTGGATGACTATTGTTGGAGGTATTTTGGAAGCGGCAGAGATAGGAATACCACAAGCAAACGATACTTTAAATGCAATAGGAGGAGATGTTGAAACACAGAATATGAAACAGTTATTTATTGCGTGTAATCAAAAATGGGGTGAAATGTGGGTAGCTAAATCGCAAATTTTTAGTGCAATACAGGATGAAAATGATGATATAATGCGTGATGTATTACGTGATTATGACTTAAGTGAACATAGTAATAAAATTAAAGTAGGTCTTCTTTTAGCGAAATTTAACGGAAGAATATTAGGTGGTATACAAATGATTACTGATACTTCAAGTGATAAAACAAGCAGACAAAAATTAAAGTTTATAAAAAAAGGGGATAATTCATTAAATAACGAAACGAACAAATCGTTAATTAACAACAGGGATAATTCATTAAATAACGGAAAATCCAAAGATTTAATTAATGAAAAGGACAATTTTTATATAAAAGAGGATAAAAATGGTAGTGTTGGGAGTGTTGAAATTCAAAAAAGTCCAACACTACCACCTAATTATACGTCGGAGAGTGGTAGTGTTGATAGTGTTGGGAGTGTTTCTATACTTCACATAGAGAAATACAATTATAATATACACGGAGTGGAAAACTCTACTATCTCTACCAACACTACCAATTCTAATAATATATTAGAATTACCTGATACAAATAGTAATACTAATAATACACAGCCACAGCCACCGCCAA
>JAJZKH010000117.1 GCA_021850955.1 Microcaldota archaeon | reverse complement strand
GAGGAAAACAGAGAAAAAGCTAAAGAATTGCTTGAAGAGATAGAGATATTCAAAGGTAAAGAGGAATTTATAATACCAAAAATTAATTAAACCTACAAAACATTAAAGAAAAATGAAAGAAAAAGAAATTTTAATTACTGGTTCCGCTGGGTTCATAGGTAGAAATATATGTAGTGAAGCATTAAGACTTGGTTATAAAGTAACTGGATTTGATTTAAAAGAAACAAAAATAGACGGAGTAAATAGTGTAATAGGGGACATAAGAAACAAAGAACAAATAGATAAGGTTGTTAAAAATAAAGAGTTTGTAATACACACTGCTGCTGTGACATCTGTTATAGAGTTTGAAAAAAACCTTTTTGATTCATACTCTACAAATGTAACCGGTTTTATGAATTTAATAGACTCTGCTGCTAAAAGTAACGTTTCTAAATTTCTTTACGCATCTAGCTCTGCAATTTATTTAGATAATTTTTCTGAAGAAACTGTTATAGACATAAGAAAATTAAAAAACGATTACTCTAAAAGCAAGTTAATGAACGAACTCATAGCTGAGTCATACAGCTCACTATACTCTATGAAAACAATTGGAATGAGATTCTTTAATGTATACGGCGTTGGAGAAAACGAAAAAGGTAACTACGCAAGCATAATAAGTATATTTTTGAAAAACAAAAAAGAGAATAAACCATTAATTTTATATGGCGATGGAAAACAAGCAAGAGATTTTATATACGTTGAGGACTTAGCCAAAATTGTTTTTATGCTTTTAGACAAAGCAGAAAATGGAATTTACAATGTTGGAACTGGAAGGGCTATAGAATACAATTATATAGCTGATTTAATAGAAAAAAATAACAAAAAGTACGTAGAAAATCCATTAAAAACTTACCAATACTTAACAAAAGCCGACACTAAAAAATTATTTAATACAATAGGCCAGTACAAATTCAAAACCGTAGAAGATTTTATAAAATATTCAATAACTAATTGAAAAATGAATTTAGATATACTAAGGAGGCAAAAGAATGCCAAAGCCTTACTCTACCACTACCTAGAGTAGACTTATTTGCATCACCAATTCTATAATTATTTATTAATTTAAGTTTATATTTATTTATGTAAAAATTATAACAAAAGAATATATCCTCACTCCCATTGATAAAAACCGGATCAAAAATTTTCCCATGCAATCTTTCAACAAAGTTATAGTTAAAACATGCAAAATTTGTGAAACTTAGAAATTTGTAAATCGGTTTATAGAAAATCCTTCTCTTTAACTTAAGGGTTGGTGTAAAATAAGATACACAAAATTTTTTGAATAAGTTTAGATAATTTTTATCCTTAAAATCCCAATAAATATCAAATAAAAAAGTTTTTTTAGATATACTAGATATAAATGAATGTCCAAATTTTGGGTCTAATATTAATAGATCTGCACTCTCCCCTTTTATATCATCCATCAATGTAGATACATTATCTATTTTTGATACATCGTGCCCGCTTAAGACTATCCATTTTGGATTATACTTCAAAGCATGCTTAAAGCCAAAATTGCAGCTTCTTGCGTAGTTAAAAAAGGGCCCGTTGCTCTCAATAAACACTATATGCAAGCCCTTGAATATTTCCTTACAGTTGTTAGCTAATTCTCCATTATGATCTGCAGTCGGTATAACAACTACAATATCCTTTTCTCCCTCTTGTTCATATATTTGCATGGGGGCGCTTGGCCTGTTCTTCATCCATTCTATCAGCTGTTCTGCTGTATCAAAATGATCGTAAAATTTTATCACGTCTTCTACGTTCTTGCTTGTAAACAATCTATTAAGTTCATCTAATTCCTCTGACATAAAATTTTAATAATTTATATAGCAAATCTAATTATATATAGATGAAAGAGCTAAAAATAGCATTCATATATGTAAATGGGCATCCAAACACAATGCTTTTAGTTGACTATTTGGGAATCAAAGATAAAGTTAAGGTAACTAACTTTTTCAGCGGCTCAGTAAAAAACACAATAAAAAATTTTTTCTCTATATTTTCCTTGCCAAAAGGATACGATGTATACTTAATAGAGGGTAATTTTATACTGCCTTTGATAGCAAGAAAGCTGCGTATAATAAATAAGAATACCAAAATAATAAAGTATTTAGGAGAACCGATATTTTACAGATTACTTAACGGAGAAATAAGTGGATTTAAAAAGTTTTTTTTAACTTATTTTCTAAGACAACTTGATGGATTTATATGCCATGGTGATTGGCAAGCGGAGTTGCTTAGTAAATACTTACCAAATGCAGAGAAAATGGTAGTTTATACCCCTATTCTACCAAGAACGTATAAAGAGCTAAAAAACACAAAGTTACCTAAATTAAATTCTCATAATATCCTTACAATAGGAAATGACAGAGTAAGATATAAAGGATTGGATATCTCCATAGAAGCATTCAAAATGATAAAAAAGAAGTATAAAGACGCAGAACTTATAGTTATAGGAAAACATGACAAAAAATTCATAGAAAG
>JAJZKH010000012.1 GCA_021850955.1 Microcaldota archaeon | reverse complement strand
ATCTCATTAAAAATTCTTTTTACTACTTTATTATTTGTTGAGTTTAATGATTTTTCAAGTTCTGCATCTCCTTCATTAAAAGAGTGGCCATATTTTTTAATTACGCTTTGAATTAATAACTCCTTTAGAATGTTATACTTTGTCTGATTATTACTAATATCTTCTAGAATCTCATCTTTCAGATGTTCAAGGATAGATATTATTATCTTTGTTTCATCTGACTTATTTGTTTGATTTATTGAAAACTCTGAAAAATTACTTCTTGTTTTATCTTGAATATTTAATGAAAATATTTGAAATTTATTCGTAGTACCTTGTTTTAGTGGTATCAATATATTAAAAGTACCATTTTTTAATAAAACTCTCCTATTCCAATCACCTGCTAAATAGACATGTGTTGCGTCAGATGCGGTACCTTTTAGAACTATGTAACTATCAGAAGTTTTTTCTGGAATATCATTTAAGGTTGGTGAATCTAAAGTATAACTGAATTTTTTATATACTTCGAATAATCTTTCAGAGTGTCCATTAAGTCCATGAAAAACAGTCCTTGTTATTTTTCTAATTGTTTCTGAACCTAAATCTTTATTTGTTAATGCAAGAAATACTAATAATTTATGTGAATCTCCAGAAAATGCTGAAATTAAATCGTTAATTGATAGTTTTTCAATTATTTCTAATTCATGTTCTATTTGCTCTTGTTCTATATCTCCATTTTTTATCAACAATAATGCTTCTGAATGGGATTTTCCATCACTTCTTAATTTCAGATAATTTTTTGCATCTACTTGTGTTTTTATTGTTGTCTTTGCATCTGAAAACTCTTTCGCATTATTTCTGATTCTCATCGTTACATTATATAAACTTAGCTCATATTTTTGATTGTTGAAGTTGAACGTTACCTTTGTTGAATCTGTGACTGGAATATCTTTAAACTCTTTTCCTGTTGCTTCTTCAAGAGCATTTATGAAAGATAAAATAAACGCTGTATTTTGAAGTAACTGTATATCTAACTGAATAATGGTTTCTATTCCAACCATTTCCATAAGATAATTTTTTGCATCTAAGTTTGTTTTTATTGGTGTTTTTGCATCTGAAAACTCTTTCGCATTATTTCTGATCCTCATCGTTACATTATATAAACTTAGCTCATATTTTTGATTGTTGAAGTTGAACGTTACCTTTGTTGGATCTGTGGCTGGAATATCCTTGAACTCTTTTCCTGTTGCTTCTTCAAGAGCATTTATGAAAGATAAAATAAACGCTGTATTTTGAAGTAACTGTATATCTAACTGAATGATGGTTTCTATTCCAACCATTTCCATAAGATAATTTTTTGCATCTAAGTGTGTTTTTATTGGTGTTTTTGCATCTGGAAACTCTTGGGCATTATTTTTGATTCTTTCTGTCGCATTACGTAAACTTAGCTCATATGTTTGATTGTTGAGGTTGAACGTTACCTTTGTTGGATCTTTGGCTGGAATATCCTTGAACTCTTTTCCTGTTGCTTCTTCAAGAGCCTTTATGAAAGATGAAATGAACTCTGTATTCTGAAGTAATTGAATAGTGGTTTCTATTCCAACCCTTTCCATAAGATAATTTTTTGCATCTACATATGTTTTTATCGGCGTCTTTGCATCTGCAAACTCTTGGGCATTATATTTGATTCTGTTTGTTACATTATGTAAACTTAGCTCATATGTTTGATTGTTGAAGTTGAACGTTACCTTTGTTGAATCTGTGACTGGAATATCCTTAAACTCTTTTCCTGTTGCTTCTTCAAGAGCATTTATGAAAGATAAAATAAACGCTGTATTTTGAAGTAACTGCATATCTAACTGAATGATGGTTTCTATTCCAACCATTTCCATAAGATAATTTTTTGCATCTAAGCGTGTTTTTATTGGTGTTTTTGCATCTGGAAACTCTTGGGCATTATTTTTGATTCTTTCTGTCGCATTACGTAAACTTAGCTCATATGTTTGATTGTTGAGGTTGAACGTTACCTTTGTTGGATCTTTGGCTGGAATATCCTTGAACTCTTTTCCTGTTGCTTTTTCTAATGTCATTATAAATAACCGTATATTCGAATCTGATTTAAAAAACTCAATAGGAATAGTATTTGAGTTCAATCTTTTCAATTGCATAACTAATACCTAAGTGTATTTTTTGATTTTTTTGATATATATTTCTTTACTTTTGACTTTTTATTGCTGTATTCAAAATAAATCTACAAATGCAAGATTCGAAAAAAGAATTAATTTATAATAATCTATATAAAGCCTAAAAACTAAATTCATAAAAATAAGTTAATATTTTATTACAAAGAAAAGGAGTAATTACTGCGATTATATAAAAATAGGATAATATCTAATCAAAAGAAAAAAATTTATGATAAAAACATCAAATTCTAATATTTTTTTACTATAGAAATATATTAATAATTGTTCTCTTTATCTTTACAATTATTACTGTGATTTATTGGATTATCTTTGGACAATAATACTTTATCCCTTAATTTATATCTTCCCCGCATATGTTGCTAACGGAGCACCAGTAATATTTGGTGGTGGAACGCCTATAGATTTAGGTAAAAAGTTTCGTGGAAAACCTATTTTAGGAAAGCATAAAACCATACGCGGCTTCGTGTTTGGAATGCTTTCGGGCACTTTAATAGGTGCTTTGTTCTCTCTTGCACTACCCTTTATGTTTGTAATAGGCATAGTATTAAGTTTCGGAACTTTATTTGGAGATATGTTTGGCAGTTTTATAAAGAGGCAGATGGGGCATAAAGAAGGAAAAGATATATTTCTTATGGATCAGTATCTTTTTCTTATATTTGCACTTTTATTTGCATTTCCGCTAGGCAACTTTCCTAGCATATATGGATTAATCTTTATATTTATACTAACCGGTGTTTTGCATAAGTTTACAAATAAGATTGCACATAAGGCAAAATTAAAAGAGGTTCCTTGGTAAAAATACCAAAGCATTTCAGACATATTAAAAAGTTTTACTAAATTTATAGATTTATTCGGATTTTTTACAATTTAATCTTCTGAAATGGTATTTTCATCTGAATTATTTTTTTGAAGATATGGCTTTTTCTTTAAAATCTTGTTTATCTGCTCCTTTAATGTATCTGCAATAAATCTTTTAGTATAATAATCGGCTCTAGCAGCAATACTAATCTTTGTAGCATATACTCTTGCCATCCTTCCCTTTTCTTTCTTATCAAGATTAGCAAGCTCTGGTAACTTGAATAAGTAGCCATACTTAGGAGGCCTGCTTCCAAACTTAACATGTTTAAAGAGTGCCTTTTCAGCACCTAATAACTGTATAGTACTAGCTGGTAGTATAGCTAAATGTTCTAAGGATCCAGCTCTACTCAACATCTCTGCAGCTATTTTATAATCTATCAAATAAACTACATTCGGCATTAATTTTTTTGTCTGCATTTCTAGAAAAGTCCCTAAATTATCCTGTACTCTAATTATTGCTAGCTCCTCTTCTGCGAGTTCACTCATTGCTTTGTATTCATCTAACTCTATCTCTGGAAATCCTTCTGAAGACTTTATTAATTTAAGTATTTTCTCGTGCTCCTCTCCAACTATCTCCTTTAGGTTATCTATATCTACATTTTTATTGTTGATTTTTGTTATTATCTTTGCATAAGTCTCATGGTTGTTTAACTTTAAATTTGGGAAATAAGCACCATACCACTCTTCTAATCTTTCATAAATTATATTCCTTATCTTTTCGAGTTCATTATAAGACTTAATTGCTTCTATTATGGAGTGATCAACGGCAGTTGCTTTATATGCCATCATTACCTCTCCTTTGGCCTTTTTCATAAATCTACTTCTTCTATCGTCTCTATCTGTTTGATTATCATATCTAGGTCTATCTTTGTAGTTATTTTTATTTTTAAAGTTATCTTTAAAATTATGAGTATACCTTTTATTTGATTTAAACTTTTTAAATTTATTATCACTAGGCACAATTACACCAATTATATTCTATTTCTTTATGATTAAATATCTATCGCTATAATTAATAAATTAAATAAAAACAAACAATTTATATTTTTATAATTTATAATAAATGTACATTTAAAAACATAATGTTGATTATATGCAAAAAACAGACAAAGAAAGTAAAGCCTATTCAATAGTAGAAAGACGCGGTTTATACTATCCAGCTTTTGATATATACTCCGGAGTTGGAGGTTTTTACGATTATGGTCCTATAGGTCTTAGAATAAAAAGAAATGTAGAAAATGTATGGCGAGAAACGTTTATAGATTGGCTAGGTGCACTTGAAATAGATACGACAACAATAGTTCCAGAGAAGGTTCTAATAGCAAGCGGTCATGTAGCTACATTTACTGATCCTATATCAAAATGTAAAAAATGTGGCACTTCTTATCGTGTAGATAAACTTTTAGAAGAATTCTATGAATCAAAAAAAGATACAAATTCATTAATTGAACTTAAAAAACTTGATAAAAAAGGCATGGAGAAAAAACTTCTAGAACATGGAATAACATGCGAAAAATGTAAAGGTGAGCTCTCTCAAATAGAAGATTTTCATTTGATGTTCAAGCTACAAATAGGTCAAGAAAAAGAAAATATTGGATACCTACGGCCTGAAACCGCACAAGGCATATTTGTAGACTTTAAAAATCTATATAAAATTTATAGTTTAAAACTTCCAACTGCAATAGCACAAGTTGGGAAAGCGTATAGAAATGAAATATCTCCAAGACAACAACTTGTAAGAGTAAGAGAATTTACTCAGATGGAAACAGAGATATTTTTCGATCCTGAAGACCCTCAAGATGCATTTAATTCTTTAGAAACAGAACAATTTTTAGATGCAAAAGTTAATTTTGCTCCACATGATGAAAAAGAAAGTATATTTTCAATACGCGAGTTACTACTTAAAAAATATATACCAAATAAATTATTTGCAATGTGTATTTATGCTGAGTTAAAAATGCTTGAGAGATTGGGTTTATCTAACAAAGAAATATATGTATTCAGGCAGCTTCAAAAGGAAGAACTTCCTCATTACTCAAACGGAAATGTTGATTTAGAAATTAAGACATCTTATGGAAATTTAGAAGTTTCAGGAATAGCATACAGAACAAATTATGATCTGTCTCAACACTCAAAGCTATCTGGAAAAGAGATAACTGTTTTAAATAATGGTAAAAAAGTAACTCCTCATGTGGTTGAAGCAAGTATAGGCCTTGATCGTCTTTTGTTTTCAATAATAGATAACTCTGTTGAAGAAGGGAAAGAACGTGGTTGGGAATGGTTAAAACTATCTAATGACATAGTTCCATATAAATATGCGGTTTTTCCTCTTCAAAATGATGAAGACTTAGAAAAAAAAGCAAACGAAGTATTATCTATGCTTAAAAAAAATAAAATCTCCGCATACATGGCAAAATCAGGAAGTATAGGAAAAAGATATGCAAGAGCAGATGAAATAGGAGTGCCTTTTGCAATAACCTGTGATTATGAGACATTAAAAGATAACTCTGTAACAATAAGAAACAGGGATAATACTGAGCAAATAAGGAAAAAAATATCAGAGTTAATTTAAAGGTGTTTTAATATATTTAGATGGAACATTTGAATCGCTAAGAAAACCGATAAAAATAGAGGCACATGACCTTAACATAAAGGATACTATAGAGAGCGGACAGCCACTTACTTTTTATTCAGATTTTATACGTAAAAATAATTGGGATATACTTCGTTATACTACTGAAAAAGGTGTAATTTTAGTTAGTAAAAACTCTTTAGATGGAATATTGAGACTAGATTACTTTGGCGATTATTCATCTAACTCAGCAAAAAAGGAAATAACAAAGCGTTTAAGCATAACTGACGATATGAATAAAATTTACAATAGAATTAAAACAGATCAATTTATGGAAGAGGCAATAAATAGATTTTACGGCATGAGAGTAACTGAAAATCCTCCTTGGGAAACAACTCTTTGTTTTCTTGTTTCGCAGTTTAATAATCTTAAAAGAATAAGGTTAATAATGAAAAACTTAATTAATAAATTCGGAGAGCCTTACTATATTGATGGTAAAAAAACAATTCTTTTTCCTACTCCTGAAAGAATATCAAAAGCTTCAATTTCTGAGTTAATGTCATGTGGTACTGGTTTTAGGGCAAAGTACATCAAAAGCGTCTCAACAAATATTAAAAATGGTTTTTCATTCGATCATTTAAACAGATTAGAGTACAAAACAGCAAAGGAGGAACTACTTAAACTTGACGGCGTCGGGGATAAAGTAGCTGACTGTATTCTTCTATTTGGTTATAAACACGTCGAGTCATTTCCAATAGATGTCTGGATAAAAAGAGTTGTAGAAAATAAATACTTAAAAGGTAAAAAGAAAAATGTTAATTACATACATGATTTTGCATATAATAAATGGGGAGATTTTGCAGGGTACGCACAACAATATCTTTATTGGCATGGAAAAAATTCTTTAGAAAGTGGTTGATTTTATGATAAAAAATATCAAAAACATAGAAAAAAAGTTATTGCTTTTACATAAACAAAAAGACAGAGTAATTGAGTTGTCAAGAGACATAGTAAGACTATCTGGTAAAATCATAACTCAGATACATGCAGAAGATTTAAAAAACGCTAAAAAATCCCTTGTTTTATTGACATCTTTAAACAAAAAACTAAACTCAATAGAAAAAGGTTTTGAGTATAACTCACAACAAGCGCATCAGGAATATGTCGAAGCTTATTCATTGTATACTATGGTTACTGAAAATAGATTACCTACTTTATCTGAAATTGCTGTAGATGAAGGTAGCTATCTTTTAGGACTTTTAGATTCTGTGGGAGAGTTAAAAAGGCAAGGCTTTGATTCTTTAAGAAACGGCGATACAAAAAAGACAGAAAGATATTATAAATTAATGCTAGAAATTTATGACTCTACAGTTCCATTAAGATTTGCTAACTCGATACTTCCTGATTTTAGAAAAAAGCAAGATGTTGCAAGAATGCAAATAGAAAGAATAGGCACAGAACTTCTGTTTTTTTCTGATAAACATCACAAATCCATATCTTTCTAATTTAATATTAAATAACAAAATATAATAATCTAAACTACCTAAATACACTGACCAAAAGGTGATATTAACGGAAAGAAAAAGGATTGGAATACTAACTACTGGAGGGACTATCTCTAGTTTAAACTCCCCTAATGGCCTAAAACCTGCTGAAGGAGTAATAGAGTATATCCTAGAAGGGCTTTCATTTGATAAAGAGACTATGGTCTCAAAAGACAAAAAAACAGAGGTTAAGGTAATTCCTATTTTAAATAAAGATAGTACCAATATCACTTTATATGATCAAGCACACATAGCCAATGAAATTTTTTCCTTAGATAAAGAATATGATGGTATTGTAATAACTCACGGTACAGATACAATGCAATTTACTTCATCAATGTTATCAATAATGTTAGAGTCTCCAGATGTACCTATAGTACTTACTGGTTCTATGAAAACAATAAAAGATGAAAATACCGATGCAAGCAAAAATCTTATGGGCGCTATAATATCCGCTAAATCACAATTAAGCGGTGTATTCATATTTTTCCATGGAAATTTAATTCCAGGTTCATTGGCTTATGAAACAACCACTGATTTAGGTTTAACATTTAAAAGTGCAGTAGGAAATGTTGCAACATTAAAAAACAACAAATTAATATTTGAAGTAGAGATTTCTGAAGCAAAAACATTATTACCTCCTCTATTGAATACAAATTTTGATTCTTCTATACTTACAGTGACTCTTTCTCCTAGTTGTCAAGAGTTGTCAGTAAAAGAAATAGATAAAAGGCATAACGGAGTCATTTTATTAAGTTATGGTTCTGCAGGTGTGCCTAAACATTATGTAAACACAATACATCAACTGATAGAAAGGAATATACCTGTAGTGTTGTCCTCTCAAGTAAACTCTCTACACATAGGGCACGGTAATTACGAAATAAATAAAGTTGCTAAAGAACTAGGAATTACTTCGGGATTAGGTTTATACTCATTTGATTATGCAAACATGGCAAATTCTTTAGGAATGTTACGTGTCCAAAAAACAAATCCTAAAGATAAATTAAATAAATTTGAAGAAATATTCAATAAAAACATACAATTAGCATTAAATCAAAAGTATATAGTTAAATCTAATAATTACAAAAAAATCGTTGAAAAACTCTATAATTATTCAGAATCAGGACTTTTCATGGAGATGAACTCTTTATTTAGGAAATCTAGAGAAACAATTCAACAATCTAAACGACTAAAAACTGGATAATACGTATATAAGTGAATTAATACAAAAAGTATAAATTAATCTAATTTTAAATTATTTTTCTGTGTGTTATCTGATGGACAATAATGAATTTAATAGACTGTTAAAAGTATGCAGAATAAAATTGGAAGAATCAGAGTACGACTCTATAAAAAAAGATGTAAATGAGATATTAGAGTACTTTAAAGTGCTTAATGAGTTGGATACCTCTGGTGTTCTAGAAGCATATCATCCAATAAAAATACCTGAGAAAACCCACGATGACACTGTATTTAAGTTTAACAATACTGAGGGGATACTTAAAAATACAAAAACTTATCGCTTTTATGTAGTGGGGCCAGATTTATGAACTCTTACGAAGAATTTTCAAAAAAAGATAAACCTACTGATTATTTTATTAAATTATCAGAAACGCTATCAAAACTTAATGAAGAACTCAATGCATTTAATGTAATATCAGATCCATCAAAACTTACTAACTTTCCAATATCTGTAAAGGATAATATTTGCATCAAAGATGTAGAAACTACTGCTTCTTCAAAGATACTTAAAGGTTATATACCTCCTTTTGATGCAACTGTAGTTTCAAAAATCAGAGAAAAAAATACTTTTTCATTTTTAGGAAAAACAAATATGGATGAGTTTGGCTTTGGTAGTTTCGGAGTAAACTCAGAGAAATGCGCAAAAAATCCATTCAATACTTCTTATGTTTCTGGTGGTTCAAGTAGTGGTTCTGCAATAGCTACCTCAATCTTAAAGTACCACATATCAATAGCTGAATCAACCGGAGGTTCTATATCTACTCCTTCTGCTTTTTGTGGTGTAGTAGGTTTTACTCCAACTTATGGCTCAGTTTCAAGATATGGTCTAATAGACTACTCAAATTCATTGGATAAAATAGGTATAATTGCTAGAAAATCTGAAGACATACGTTTTATGTATGATATAATAAAAGGAAAGGATATTTACGATACAACATCTGTCGATATAAATTGTAATAATCAAAATAATAAAACTATAATATTAATCGATGAGTTAATAAAAGACATAAATCCTGAAATAGAAAAATTATTTTTAGAGTTGGTTGATAAATTCTCTAAAATGGGCTATGTCATAAAACATAAATCTATTCCATTCATAGAAAAAGCTATAGCTTCTTATTATATAATTGCAATGGCAGAAGCATCAACTAATCTGGCAAAGTATACGGGTTTCAAATACGGTTTTAAAAATGAAAATATATCAGAAAAATATAACCAGTTTTTCACATCATCTAGATCAAATTTTGGGAAAGAAGCAAAAAGGAGAGTTGTTCTCGGAACTTTTGTAAGAAGTGCAAGCGTTAAAGATATGTATTATTCAAAAGCGTTAAAAACAAGAACATTGTTAATAAATGAGCTCAGCAAAGTATTGAATGAAGGGTTTATCCTATCTCCAGTAATGCCTATTAAAACTCCTAAGTTTGATGAAATAAATAATTTTTCACCTTTGGAAGTGTATAAAACAGATATGTTAACAATACCTCCAAATCTATGTGGTTTCCCTCATATTGCATTTCCATATGCATACTTAAATGGAATGCCTGTTGGAGCACAGTTAATTACAAAACATTGGAATGATTACGCGATAATTGATATTGTTTCAGAATGGGAAAATAACTTTAAATATAACTTTAAGTATAATTTAGGTTCAATTTAGGTATAAATTATGAAAATAGGTTTAGAAGTTCATGTAGGTCTTCCAACAAAGACTAAATTATTTTGTAGATGTAAGGCTTATGCAACAGAGGTCAACACTGCAATATGCCCAATTTGTACTGGTTTGCCAGGAGCAAAGCCAATGCTTAACAAAAAAGCATTAGAAATTTCAGTAGATATCTCAAATGCTTTAAACTGCATTATAGAGAAAGAAACATCCTTTGTAAGAAAAGTTTATTTTTATCCGGATCTTCCTAAATCATTTCAGATAACACAAAAAGACATGTCTGTCGGCCACTCCGGAAATCTAAAAATAAATAATAAAACTGTACGTATTAGAAGGATACAACTTGAAGAAGATCCTGCAAAAATACTCAGAGAGGATAATTATACTTTAATAGATTACAACAGATCCGGTCAACCACTTGTAGAGATAGTTACAGAACCTGATATAAACTCTGAGGAAGAGTTAAAAATTTTCATGAACGAGTTAAAAAGTATTCTTTATTATTTAGGTGTGGATATAGATCAAGATATAAAAGTAGACCTAAATATTTCATTGTCTGATTCTAGAGTTGAAATTAAAAATGTAACAGGTTTAAAAAATCTGATTGATGCTGCAAAGTATGAAGTACAAAGGCAAGAAAAGTTAATTCAAACAAAGCAACAAATACTTCAAGAAACACGTTCTTATTCTGAAGCTAAACTTTCTACTATATCTTCCAGAGAAAAAGAAAGTGATGAAGAATACGGATTTATTTTTGAACCTGATCTTACTGTATATAATTTAGAAAATATTAAACCAAAAGAGCCTATATATACAAGCATTATTGCAAAAGATTACTCTAAAAAATATGGAGTAAGTGAACTGCAGTTACTAGAAATAATATTATTCGATAAAAATTCATTAAAAATTATTCAAACATTTGCTGGAAAGTATGAAATGAAAGCGATACTAAATGCACTATTATCCTTTAAAAGATATAGTAAATCAGAGATAAAAGAAAAAATAATAGAAAAAGCAATTCAATTAGTCCAGAAAGGTTCTTATCTCGATGCTGAAGTTGTATCTGCATTGGAAAAGGGAGAGGAAATAAATATAAATAGCAACATAGTAAATACTGATGAAATAGACTCTGAAATTCGTTCAATAATCAACAAAAATAAACAACTTTTAGAGGATTATAAAACTAATAAAAAAGCTATGAATTCGGTAATAGGCATGGTTCTTAAAAAATTTAAAGCAAATCCAAGAGTTATCTCAGAACGATTAGAGTATATCCTATCAAATGAGTTTAAGGTATAATCATGGAGTTAAACTGCGGTTCATTTAATGAAAAAGATGTAAACAAAGAAGTATCACTTTATGGTTGGGCAAGATATATTCGTGATCATGGGGGCAAATTATTCATAGATCTTGCAGATAGGCATGGCTATATACAACTTGTATTTGAAGGAGAGATACTTGAAAAAGCATCAAATATAGGTAAAGAGTATGTTTTACACGTAAAAGGCAAAATACGTTTAAGAGATCAAGACACGATAGATAAAGATAGTTCTACTGGAAAAATAGAGCTTTTTGTAACATCATTGGTTATACTGAACAAATCAAAGGTTCCTCCTTTCGAGTTGATAGATGAAAAGAAAAAATTCTTAGCTAATGAAGAATTACGTTTAAAATACAGATACTTAGATTTAAGAAGAAGAGACATGATAAAAAATATTGAGTTTAGAGATAAATTGACTAAATCTATACGAAAATTCTTATGGTCTCGTGATTTTTTGGAACTAGAAACTCCTACACTAGTTAAAGACACTTATGAAACTGGTTCTAGAACATTCTTGGTACCTTCAAGGACAAATCCTGAAACATTCTATTCACTACCTCAATCTCCACAAATTTACAAACAATTATGTATGGTATCTGGTTTAGAAAGATATTTTCAAGTAGCACGTTGTTATAGAGATGAAGATCCTAGGGAAGACAGGCAACCAGAGTTCACGCAAATAGACCTTGAGTTGTCATTCAAAGATGAAAAGTATATCCAATCTTTAATTGAAGATTTATTTGTCACTGTTTTCAATGAAGTACTAAATAAAAAAATAAAAGCAAACTTCAGACATATGTTGTATAAAGATGCTGTTGAACAATATGGTTCAGATAAACCAGATACCATACATAATTGTTTGT
>JAJZKH010000116.1 GCA_021850955.1 Microcaldota archaeon | reverse complement strand
AAACTACAAGTGAATCTTTAGGGTCAGCAAGTGGAAATCTATATGTTCAGCTTGGAGTATCTACACAAGGTGTAAGTAGTAATTTTGATGAAATTTGGACTTGGGTCCGTGTTCGTTCATATCCGCCAAATGGAGTAATGCCATCATTTAATCTTGGAGGTATAATATAATCAAATAATGAATTATAAACCTGTGCGCATTTCAATAACTTAAATATTATTAACTATTTAACTAGGAAGACTTATTTCAGGATCTTATTTTTGGATAAGAAATAGGACATATAAAACAAAAGCATAAATACCATAAAAATAAAACCTACTTACTGTGAGTTATTTGGTAGAAAGTTTCAAAAGCAATTCAGATTCTCAAAAACCACAAAAAAATAAAAAAGAAACCATTATAGCTAGTTTTGCTGCGTTAGTTAAAAAAACCCAACAGGAAGCAGAAGCCATATGTGAGCTTACTGAATTTGAAAACAACATAAACCTTTCTTTAATAATATCAAAAAACATAGCTCAAACAGGATTTAACATATATCGTGCGCGTCTTGCAATAGGTTATAGTTTTCCAGACAATTGGAAGGATATATCCATAATAGATGCAAAAGAAACAAGAAGAAAAGACGAGCTTGAATTAGCTGAAAACTCCATAAAAAATAAGGCTGCATATTCAGATATACAAGATATGATGGCTTCAGAAGCAATGCCCCTAATTAAATTTTCTGAAAAGCTTGTTGCACAATCAAAAGAGATATTATCTCTTGTAGAAAAATTGGACCTAGATAATAAAACTAAAAAACAAATGTCTGATATGACCTACACGGCTGGTTCAAGCATAATTGTCTTTTCAGAAAGACTTGTTGAAAAGAAGGGTTAAAGTTATAATATGTGCCATGTATATTTACTAATATTAGCACAGTATAACTATAAAATAAATAAACTTTAAGATAATGGTTTAATGCTTGAATTAAAATATATCTCTAAAAAAAACATAATTGCTGCAGATCAATCTACTTTAGACATACTTAAAAAAGGTTTTTTCGGTAATATAGAGAAAAAAAATCTAAAATTAAGCATATATGAATCTCTTTATCTAATGGATGTAAGGAATGCTTCTTGCAGAAATAAAAATAAAAATATTACTTTTAGCGAGATGTTTTTGCTTTTCAACAAATCAAAGAAATTTCTTGCTAAGTACCTTACATATAAAGATTGGAGAGATAGGGGCCTTGTAGCCAAAGAATCCATCATTTCTTTAAATGAACCAAATAAAAATCCAATAAAACAATATCCTTCTTCAAAATTTTCACTACCAAACATTAAAATTACCGGCATTTTTTTTCCATCAGACTTAACTACCATACTCGAAGACGATGAACAAGGAAAATTTATTTATCAAAACTTTTGGATAGGTCAGTATGGTTCATATAAAGCTGCAGAAAGAGGAAAACTAAACAAACTTGACATCTACGAAACGGTCTTTTTAATTGAGCATAATATACTTGAAGTTAAAGAATTTACTAAGAAACAGATAATAAAAATAGCTACCTCAAGAAGAAAGGACTTTCCTAAGCTGTTTGAGGTATATAAAGATTGGATGGAAAAAGGCTATGTTATAAAAACAGGCTTTAAGTTTGGAACTCATTTCAGAGTTTATTTTCCTGGAGCCACACCAATGAAAAATGATAATAAAAACTGGATTCATTCAAAGCATGTAATACATGTATTTCCAAAGGAGTCAAGGCTTTTAATTTCTGAATGGGCAAGGGCAATAAGGGTGGCGCATTCGGTAAGAAAAACATTCATTCTTGCGGTTCCTGGTAATGCTTTTGCAAAGAAGGTTGAGATAGATTTTGTTCTATATCACAGGCGTGGCGGCGAAGCTGAAAGCCCTGATATATTTCCTCCAAAGTATGCTATGCTCTCTTTAAGCGAGGAGGAGTATATAGGTGGTAAGGAGTTTGCTGGAGCAATACTTAAGGCCAAAGAAAAAAAACTAGAGCTTATTGTTGCAATAGCTGACAGAGAGACCGCAGTGACTTATTATAAAGTTAGGCAAATAAAACTTAAGGGCAGTGAAGCAGATTATTATGAAATAGATTGGATGCAGCCTTAGAGTTCCTCTATTATAAAAATATAGAAAAGTTTTAAATAACTGCTCTTTGTAGTATTAAAGAGGCGATTAGATGAAGATATCTGAAATATATAGAATGGACATATACAGCGATGAAGGACAGTACCTTGGAGACGTACAAGATGTTATAATAGATCTCGAAAAGGGAGAAATAAGCAGATTGTTGATGACTCCTTGGAAAAGTGCAAAGAATGATGCAAACGTTGTTCTTAAGAAAAAAAGTATACTTTATAAGAGTGTAAAGAACATCGGAGATGTAGTTTTGGTATCTGGTCCATCAGGCTCTAAAGAAGAACCTGCAAGCAGAGAAGAAATAAATGATCTTTCAAGATAAACATTTCTTTATTTATTTTTTATTCTTTTATTTTCCTTATTTTTTAACATTATTTTCTATTTTAACTTCAAGACTTTAGGCAATCTTACTCCTCGTTGACCAAGATACGCTCCAGAATATGGGTTACTTACCCTATTTAGTGTTGTAGCAAAAATTAC
>JAJZKH010000115.1 GCA_021850955.1 Microcaldota archaeon | reverse complement strand
TTTCAGATAAATTTGGTCTGAAAAGTTTGACATTTAGAAGAGTTTCAGATTTGATTGCAGACATGGATTATAATTCTTTGGTAATGTCTCGTATAAAAAGCCACGGGAGATACGGTAGAACAAGGGAATTAAACATTGCCTTTTCTCCATCAATAATAAACAAGGCAGAGCTTATAATAAAAGAAGAATTAAACCTTGTCAATTAGTGTTGATTAAAAGATTTTTAAGAATTGAAAGGCTATCTATGTTTACTGTTTTTGGGATTGTTTAATGATTACAGAAAGCCTTACCCCTTTAAAGTGAAAAGAAAGGCAAAGGCACTAATGAGGAGAGGTATGTCGAAAGGAGAAATTGCGCTAAGGCTTAAGGTAAACTACACCAGCATATACCGCTGGGTAAGGGACCTGACGAACAGGTGCAGCAATGTAAACAGCAGGTACTTCTTGGCGCCTGCTGAGATTGCAAAGAAAGGGTATATAGTGTCAAGATAACTAAGCTTAAAAATCCTTTTTATTTTGTTCTTGCTATTAATAATATGCGAAGATTTATACCTCAAGAAATAAAGAAAAAAGCAAAAAATTAGTTATTAACGGCACAACTAGAAAGGATGCCGCATTTATTCTTGAGCGTTTGGCATAAAAGATCTAAAAAAGCCAAGAAAGAACTGAAGGATAATAATGTTAAATTGACAGACTTTATATAAGCAAATATAAAGTCCACTTAATAACTCATTAAATGGTAATAAAGCTATGGCTACAATTCAAATAGAGTTTTATAAATAGAGGATATTAGTGTTCAAAGAGCCATCAAAAAGCGATTAAATGACGAATTTTTAGTTATGTCTTAGAATTAATAGGCTGTTTTGATATAAAATATCCTGCTTATCTATTTGGTTCAGCAAGTATACTTTGAAATAGCTTTTTATTACCAAAGATGAATCCTTCTTTAGATGAAAGAATATCAGCATCAATCAAGTGTTCTGTTTGGTTTGTTATTTTTTCATTTGGGATTCTTTTTCCATAAATCCTGAAATAACTTTCTAGCAAAGTTGGGATATCAAAATGTAATAGGTCTTCATTATTTAGAGACGGAAGATAATATGCTATAGCTACTTTTATATACGAATACACTGCTTTAAGTCTTAGAAATTCATTTATGTAAGAGAAGTCGCTTTCCAAAAGGCTAGCTAAGACTTTGTCTACAATTTCCTTCTTTGTCTTTGTTCTAAGGATTTTTTCAAAATGAATAAGTTGATTCCCAGGAAGAATTTTCCCCTCTTTTTTCTGTACTATCTCTCTGTTTTCTAAAAGAATTAGATAACGTTTCAATTTATTCTTGTTAAGATGTGATAAGTCTCTAAGCATTATTTTATTATTTTTTAAAAGATACATTAAGAGTCCTTCTATTGGCATTAATTCTGTACGAACTAATGGAATATTCAAAAGTTTTTCATAAGTATTTTTTAGTAATGTTTTTTCTATACGTAGTGTTAAGCTAGACATTTTATTATCTAAACTAGAAATTATCTCATTAAATTCTGGTAGTTTAATAAACGTATCTGTGCCATTTTTTGTGATATTTATATTATAAATATCTTTAAACTCTAAAAATTTTAACTTTGATACTTCAGGACATTTATCTTTTATTAATTCAGGTACATAAACTCCCAGATTTATCTGCGAACTGTTACTGCTTGTTTCTACAAAGGCGTTCAATCCCAACTCTCTTTTGATTATATAATTTAAGTCTTTAATTCCTGTGCTGCTAATCTTGATATTTGACATAACATTTTAAGGTTTTATTACATATTTATAGCTTAGAACTACTGTAAATGTCTGATCAGATTATCTTGTTTTATGCGATGTTCTACCCAAATAGCGCTATTCTCAAACCAAAGGTTAAGTAATTTTGGTGTACTTATTTTCAAAGGATTTTTTAGGGTAAGATCATAATAAGGGATGTAAGTATCTACCAATTCTGACTCTTTTTCATTTATATCATTAAGTATAATTTGATGTTGTGGGACTTGATCTTCTGGGCCCATCGGGGGATACACTTGAAATTTCTTTCCGTGCAAATTAAGGTACTCTATGTTTAAAATTAATATGGGTGGTGAAGAATCCTTATCTGCTATTATTTTTTTTAAATAGTCTACACTAAGATTATTTTTACTTTTGATTACAAAATCATATTTTTTCCCAAGGTCCTCATTAATTCTGGTTTCGGCGCCCCCCTCATGAACACCGTACTTTAAATTGTAATGAGCCAGTTTATTTATTGATCTTATACTAATTTTAATATCAAGCACTCGAAAAGCAATATGTAATGTAGTTGCATAACATGAATTTTGGGATGGTTGGAAAATTTTAAATAATGAATCATCTGTTATTTTCATATTATCAGCACTTCAATATATATAATTAATTATATATAATAAATATTTAAAGCAGATATCTAAAAGAAGCCGACTAAATTCTTAGGCTTTTTTGTAATTTTTACTTTGCTAGATACATAAAACAAATAAAGGTTTAAATATTAGTTGTTTTCATCAAATTTTATGACAAGAATGTCAATTTGGTACAATCCAAATTTGGATAGTTTATTGGATAAGACTTATATAACAGGACATAAAGTCAAAGTCTA
>JAJZKH010000114.1 GCA_021850955.1 Microcaldota archaeon | reverse complement strand
AAGATCTATCTCTTTTTTATTATTTATAAAGTTGTTAAAGATTTTCTTTGCTTTGTTTATTGTACTAATATCTCCTGCGATTCCAGAAGAAGCTATTGCAACAGAACGCATTTTTGTAATTATTGAGCTTTCATTTTTATTTTTTACCCAGCCTACTTGTTTTAATAGCTCATTACTGTATTCTTTTAATAATTGTTTTATTTGATCTCTCTTTTTTCCAGGTATGTTGTAAAATAATGAGTACAAACCATTCAGGTGACCAAGTACACTTAGATTCATCGGATACTTTACTGCAAAACAGTATTTACTTACAAACTCTAGATATTCCTCTAATTCAAAAAGACCTTTTTTAACAAAGTAATACAAATCATTTTCAATTCCCCAAGAATCCTGAGGAGATAGTTCCTGTTCTTTAATCATCTCTCCTAATTCTTGAAGTATGTCCTTAGGATATAGAGTTCTATAAAATCCATTTTGACCCATATTTAATTTTATAGTATTTTGATTTTTTTCTTTGAGTTCGTACTTTTCTTTATTTAATAAAAATTGATGTTTAGTTTTATTTTTAGGCATGAATGAGTAACTAACTGGAATATCCCAAAGCTCTTTTTTAATTTTTTTATTTATTATTGTGAAACGTTTTTGTGATAAGTTAAATGAGTTCTTTCCAGGTGTAACAGTAATGTAAGGGTGCCCTGTTTTTTCTATCCAGGATTTAGCTACATTAGTTACAGGTAATTTGGAATGCTTTGCTTTTGCAACTTCCTCAATCGCACCCCATAAATCATGCTTTGTTGCGTTTGAGTAGGCGTGCTTTTTTAAATATTTATTTAGACCTAATCTGAATGTCTCTTTTCCTACATAATCTTCTAACATGTTTAGTATGCTTCCTCCTTTTTCATAGCTTATTTCATCAAAAATTTGATCTATTTCATAAACTGAGTTAACCTTTACATTTATAGGGTGTGTCGATAATAATTGATCTGCTGCAAATGCTGACGCGATTACCATATCGATATATGTTAATTTTATTTCCCAGTTAGGAAATGCTGCATCCATTGCTTTGTAGCTCATGAAGGTAGCAAAGCTTTCATTTAGCCATAAATCATCCCACCACTTCATAGTTACAAGATCTCCAAACCATTGGTGAGTTAATTCATGAGCCACTACCTCTGCTATTCTTTGTTTGTTAGCTATTGGAGTTTTTTCATCTCCTAAAAGAGCTGTTTCCCTAAATGTTATTGCTCCCCAGTTTTCCATTGCTCCTGCAGCAAAGTCCGGAACTCCTATAAGATCAACTTTCGGAAGAGGATATTTTACTCCGAAGTATCGTTCGTAGAAAGCAATGAATTTCTTTGCATATGAAATTGGAAGTTTTGCATATTGCTTTTTCCCAGGAGTAGTTATTGCACGTATTGTTAATTTGCCTAATTTATCAGAGGTTATTTCAAAGTTTCCTACTCCGATGTACAATAAATAAGATGACATTTTTAGAGTTTTCATGAACTTTACAAGTGTTTTGTTTTTTTCTTTATTTTCAGAAAGTATAGGCATGTTTGATATTGCCGTTAAATTTGAATCTATAAGTAATGACAATTCAAATGTAGCCTTAAACTCTGGTTCATCAAAACATGGAAATGCTCTTCTAGCATCAGCAGCTTCAAATTGAGTTGTCATGAAGTAATGTTCTTTTCCTTCATAAACATATGAACTTCTATAAAAACCACTCATTTTATCATTATGAAAACCATTAAATGTTAATCTAAGTTTTGATTTTCCTGATACGGCTTTTTCAAATGAAAGAAGAAGTTCCTCGTTTTTTTTATCATATTTTATGTTACAGTTTTGTTCTTTTTTACCAGATAAAAGTTCTGCAGAAAGCACAGTTATTTCAGTAGCATTTAGTTTTATTAATTTTGTGGAGTTTTTAATTTCTATGTCAATTTCTTCTTCTCCGAAGTATTTAAATGTTGAAAAGTTTGGTTCTATAAATAGTTTATAATTTATTGGAATTACATTCGTACCTAGTGTTTGATGCTTATCCTCCATGATTATTTTTAATGAGTTAATGCATTTAAATCTTTTGTTGAAAAAATCGTTATGAAAATTTTATCTCAACTTCTCCAGCATAGTTAAAGTTAGGTGCTTTTATTAGAAATGACGCAACATAACTGTCCTTTACGTTGAGAGTTATTGGTAGTTTAGGTTTAATATCAACTATTTCGAAAGGATTTGATATATCTATTCTTTCTATCTTTTCTTGATAACTCAATATTTTGTACAATTGAATATCTCTTTTGAATACCTGTCCTTTTTTAATATTCATGCTAAAAGTTGAACCTTCAAGTTCAATTTTCTTTTCATTGTGAACCAAAAAAACCTTTGATATACTTATATCTACATTGTTGCTACTGCTTGTATTAAATCTAACAAGAAGAGGTCCTGAGTATGAACCGCTAGGACCTTTTATTTCTAATTTAAATACTTCTTTTTCTAAATATGGAACATCTATTGGAAGAGCAGGTTTAATAGATAAAAGCTCGAATGGCTTATCCACTGTTATATCACTTACAGTCATGTCCGGACCTTTTAGATTATCTGGAAGTAATCCATTACCTAGCATATTGTTAAATGGAATGTCTATTTTAAACGTGGATTCAACAGCTCTGCCAGGAAGGCTATGAACGTCTCCTCCCAAACGAAT